>JACZVC010000043.1 GCA_022572885.1 Pseudomonadota bacterium
TGGATAACCAATCACTACAGTAATCTCACTGGCCAAGTGATAAATGGCCCCGTGAACGACGACAGCGCCGAGGTCATATTCGTGGGAACGATCGCTGGCGGGTCGGGTACCAGCGCCGTATCGGTTGTGGAGGACTAATTCGGCTCAAAGCTCTCGTATTTGAGAATAGAATTAGTAGAGACCCCGCGTCGGTGAGGTCTTCTGTGTCGGCTATTGGCCGAAAGCGGCCTGTCATATTGGTGGTTTCCCAAGGTTTTGAACGACCGCTACTAATGAAAGCGGCCGTTGAGAAATGAACATTCGGAAAATCGTTATCGAACGACCGGTATACGCTCAATAGCGGTCCTTCGTGTGATAGCGTCGTGAGGGGCCGCTAATGACCCAAAGCAGACATCTATTTCTCAACAGGAAAGGACAACTCAAGCATGCCGCAACCGCTTGGGTTTTCAATCGACTGTTGAACAATATCCACAACTACTGTGGCAAATGTCTCACGGAACTCTGAATTAGAAAGTCTTGTGCGGTAAAACGGTATTTCGAAAATACACTTCATTGAGTTCACGTTTCTTTGCCAATGCTCTTCAGGTAGAAAACCTAACTCATACTGGAGGTGATTGTTTTCAAATAACGACATCAAGGATTCAAATTCCCATACCAGCGCAATATATTCTTGCATAGTCAGTGATTCGGTCGTATTTGTATAGACTTTCGCCATTCCTGACAAATACTCGGGACTGTTTATTGAGCCGACGCTGAGATCGACCGACGTAGCCGTCCTAGCCTGATAAGTAACAGATAATGCGATCTCTTGGGCTTGCTTCATTTGCAATCCAACAAACAACAATGATGCGATGACACCAAACATACCGATAATCTGTAGCCACTCATTGATTTTGGTTGTGTTCACGATTTTTGCCCCCCCTAGCTGAGGTAGCCAAGAATAATGAAATACCAGCCCGATGTCCGCAGTTGGCCGTAAGCGGCCTGTCATTTTACAGATTTGATAGCGTTTTGAATGACCGGTCTTGATGAAAGCGGACGGTCAGGTATGGGCTTCCAGGAAATCGTTGCCGAGCGGCCAGTATGCGCCCGATAGCGGCCAGCCAGGTGATACGATGGCGACAGGCCGCAACTGACCCAAAACGGACATCGCTTACGCTTTCTCCTAAACTGAAAACCAACCATTTGACTTGCTTTGGTAAATCTGAAAATAGCATGAAGAAAATAACCGCATTAGTCACATTATTTGCATTCGCATTTTTTTTCCAAAGTTGTAGCCAAGAGTCTAAGCATCAAGAAGACGCCAAACAAAATTTTGTATACATCCATGAACGCAACCCGGACATAGTTCTGGATGTCCGGTATTTCTCCGAAGATAATTTCATGGGAACAAGAGTGGATGGCTATCATAAAGCAGTGATTCTGGTTAGCAAGCAGGCTGCCCAAGCATTGTCCGAAGTGCAGAAGAAGTTAAATCAGCAGGGACTGGGCTTAAAGATATTTGACGCCTACAGGCCGCAGAAAGCGGTGAATCACTTTGTGAGATGGGCGAAAGATCCGGCAGATACCCTGACAAAGAGGAAATATTACCCCAATCTCCCTAAAGACCGGCTTTTTGAGCTTGGCTACATCGCCGAAAAGTCCGGGCACACACGGGGGAGCACCTTGGATCTTACGGTTGTGGACCTTAAAACGGGAGCGGAATTGGATATGGGAAGTCCCTGGGACTTTTTTGGTGAGATATCCCATCATGACTCGTCGTTGGTAAACGAAGAGGCGACTGCCAACCGAAATCTGCTTAGGGATGTCATGATCAAACATGGGTTTGAACCTTATGCCAATGAATGGTGGCATTACACCCTTGAGGATGAACCTTTTCCGGAGAGGTATTTTGATTTTGATGTAGAGTAGTACGGATAGTTAGATTGAATCCGGTACCCACGGAAGCTCCGCCTGATGGCGGAGTATTCCAATGTCCGCTTCTGGCCGTAAGCGGCCGGTCAGATTGGTGGTTTCCCAAGGTTTTGAACGACCGCTCTTAGTGAAAGCGGCCGGTCAGATTGTAGCTTCCAGAAAATCTTTATCGAGCGGCCAGTATGCGCCCGATAGCGGCCATTCGTGTGATAACGTTCTGAGGGGCCGCTAACGACCCAAAGCGGACATGCGCGTTTTATACTGCGCAGCATGATATGCAGAACTTTTGCAAGATAATTATTAGTTAGGTGGCATATGGTGGGGCAGTTTTGCCGACGATGGTGAATCGAAAAAAAGAAATTGTAGCGTACGCCAAGATGGGATCGGTGAAGACAAATGGCATTTCCTCGGATCTATCCAGTTCTTAGGTGGGTCGCCGTGCTTGTTGGGCCGGGATCGGCAAGCAGCGGAGTGGCGCGCATTCGGAATAAGCAACAATAAGCGATTGGTTCGAGATTATCGACGTGTTGACTATCAGGTAGCGAGGTCAAAGATGGAATTGCTTGTAGAGCGTGGAGATTTTCCACTGACGGAGTCATGGTCCTACCTCAACGCGGCCAACGTGGCGCTAATTCCAATGGGCGCGGCCACAGTAATTACTGACTGGCAAACTGATCTCGCGCTCAATGGTAGCAACAACTTCGATGATCATGCCGAGGATACGGCGTTTGACGGGCTGCGTATTCAGGCGGCCCGTCTATTTAATTGTCGTACTGAAGATATTGCCGGTGGTTCAAGTTGTACTGAACTGTTGAGTTCAATCGCCTGGGCAGTGATGCCCAAAAAGCATGAGAACGTTGTAAGTACTGATATCGTATTTCCCAGTACCATTTATCCATGGAGTCGAGTTTCACACCATACAGGTTCTGAAATTCGACTAGCCAAGGGACATAACGGTTACACAAGTATTCATAAGGTGATCAGTGCTATCGACAAAAATACAGCAGTCGTATCAATTTCGCATGCCGAATATACAGGTGGACAGCTTTATGATCTGGCATCATTGGCGGAAGCCACGCATGCACATGGCGCGCTTCTCGTTGTTGATGCAACGCAGTCCGCAGGAGCTATTCCTATTGATGCACCTGCATGTGGTGCGGACGTCATTATCAGTGGCTCTTATAAGTGGTTGTGTGGGCCATTCGGTGCCGCGGTAATGTATCTCGCGCCACATCTACAAAACAATCTCGAGCCCGGGCTTGTCGGTTTTCGTAGCCACAAAAACATATGGGACCTGAGCCCTGACAGGTTGGAATATCCAGACACAACCAAAAGATTCGAGTCCAGCACGTTGGCATTCGGATGTATCAAGGGTTTGGAAAAATCTATTGAGTACTTGGTCGATATCGGTATCGAGCACATATATGAGCACAATATGAAACTGGCAGATAGACTGGTTGAGGGTCTAAACCGGCTTGATGTCGAAATTGTATCGCCGCTAGACAGATCGGAGCGAACTTCAATTGTCACTTGCCGAGTAGATGGCTGGAATTCTATGGAGGTCGTTCAAGAACTAAAAAAGCGCAAGATTGTGGCTCAAAAAAGGCAAGAATTCGTTCGTTTTTCCCCGCACTTGTATAACAGTGAAGCTGATGTTGACAGGGCAATTGCTGAGCTACAGAGTTTGCTCAAGCGTTAGCTTGAACCCGGGCCATGCCTGATGACAGCCATGAACCAGGAGTCCGGGCCGGTGAAGTATGTTCGCGCCCTCATGCTGAACAAGCCGATCCCGTATACGGGAAAATAGCTTAGTTGTTCTGCTTAGCCGCGAGTCTGGATCTGTTGCGCGAGAAATACCGCACCATGCCATAGACGCTGATCAACAGCCAGAATGCTTCAATAATGAAGGCAGAAAGATTGAACTCGTATATCAAGGATACGAGAATTAACGAAGCGCCCAAGCCATTAGTCGCTGAATATATAAAGCTCTTTGCAGATAGTTTTTCCAGCTGCAGCAGCATATAAGTTGCAAGAATCAAAACGACTCCGATAATGCCAAGCAAGTCATGCCAACCATATGTCATTGTTATTAATGTCCTTTTCTAGTTAATTGTATGCCGAACCGGCGCTTTGAAGGTGACGGCCAGAGTACCCAAGCGGGGAGTATTGTGCACATTTCAAAGTCAAGAAGCGCACGCATTGCACCTTTGTTGCTGTCGGCAGCGGTCATTATCAGTGGGAAAACCCGCCATGCGGTGTGTGTCTTTTTGTGAACTGTTCGGATTGCGGTCGCTGGTAACTTGGAGTACCCTTTGAGTTCTGAGGTGTATGTAATTGAATTTAATAGGAAACATTAGAAGCAAGCAACGCCGCTGGGCGCCCCGTGTGCTGGCGAGCTGGTGCGTGGTCTGGCTGGGCCTGGCCATGCAGCCCTGCGCCATGGCTTTCAGTGTTTCCGGGCACGACCAGGATCAACAACACCATGGCATGCATGGTGAAATTCAGGAAAAAACCAATCATTGCCCGTATTGCCCATCGATGACAGATGCGCGCGCCACTGATTGCATCGACGATGCGGCGCGCTGCGTCTACCCCGAGGACATCGATTATGACGGGCGCGTACAGCAACTGAAAAAAGCCGATGTCGGCGAATGGTTGCTCCCTGCCAGTTTCATCCCGCTTCCGGTCGCTGAATCGGTACGCTGCGATCGAGTTTCCGATTCGGCTGTATTATTGAGGCCGGGCAATCCTCCTGTCTATCTGCAGCTCTGCGTATTCCTGAAATAGCTATCTCCCCCACGTAAGCCTTTTTCCCGGCACGTTTGGAGGAGATACCATGCCATACCCACAAGGGACCGCTTCCCGTAACAAGCTTTTTCAGTCAGCCACGGCCCAGCCGTTGCCATGGCCCGCCGCCCTGTATTTTCTGGTGCTCCTGGGTTCGGCATTCCATACCGTCAGCACACAAGCGGCCGAGGCCGTGCCATTGAGCACCGATGAAGCAGAGCTCATTGCGCTGGCTGACGAACCAGGCTTGCTGGCGCTGACCGAAAGCGCCGCCGCCGTCATGGAACAATCGGTGGCCGCCGGTCAGTTGCCCGACCCGCAGATAGGGCTTGGCTTGCAGAACTACCCGATTCAGGACGGCGGCTTTAGCACGGAAGGAATGACCCAGGCCGTGATCGGTTTACGCCAGGCCTTTCCCCGGGGCGATACGCTGAAACTCAAGACCCGCCGGCTCGAGTCGTTGTCCTCCGGCCTTACGGCGGATGCCGAAAACCGCGCGCGCCAGGTCGTCCTGGCCACCCGTCGGGCATGGCTGGGCGTTTACTATTGGGAGCATGCCAAGAAACTGGTGCTCGAAAGCCACGCCCACTTTTCGGACCTACTGGCGATCACCCGATCTTTGTATGCGGTCGGCAGCCGCACCCAGCAGGACGTACTGCGAGCCGAGATTGAATTAAGCCGGCTTGACGATCGCCTGATCGAGATAAATCACCAAGTCAGGGACCAGCGTGCCCGGCTGGCACAATGGGTTGGCGATGCACACGCCACACGCTCACTGGACACAAAGCTGCCCGCCTGGAACCTTGTTCCCGATCTGCCAGATTTGGTGATGCAGCTCGACAACCATCCGGCATTGCTCGCTGCCGATGCACAGATTGCGGCCAGCCAGAGCGGCGTCGCCCTTGCCAGCGAGCGTTACAAGCCTGCCTGGGGGCTGGAGGCCAGACTGGGCCTGCGCGGCGGCGAACTGGGCAACGGCATGCCAAGATCCGACTTCGCCACCGTGATGCTGACTTTCGATCTGCCGCTGTTCCACAAAAACCGTCAGGACAGGACACTGGCGTCGGCAAGACATCAGAAGCAATCCTCGCTGGCCGCAAGGACAAAACTGGCCCGCTCTCTGCGACAGGAACTGGAATCCGAGTACGCACGCTGGACCGAGCTATCGCGGCGCATCGACGTTTATCGAGAACGAATCGTTCCGCAATCGGCGGAACTTTCGGCGGCGGCGTTGGCAGCCTACCAGACCGATACCGGCGATTTTGCGGATGTCATGCGCGCCTATATCCGTGAACTCGAATCCCGCATCGAACAGAGCAAACTGCAAACCGACAGATTGCGCTCATTTGCCGTGATCGCGGCATTGGGAGGATTTTGAAATGAACAGAGCAGGTTTTGTAATTATCCTGACCGCCGGCGTGCTGGCAGGTTTTTTTCTCGCTCGCTGGATATCGCCGGGCGATTCCGGACCTGGCCCTGATACCGCCAGCGATGAACCCGAAATCCTGTACTGGGTCGCGCCGATGGATCCCAGGTACCGGCGTGACGAGCCGGGCAAATCGCCGATGGGCATGGACCTCGTACCGGTCTACGCGGATCCTGGCGGGGAGACCGATCCCGCTGTGGTGAAGATCGATCCGGTAGTCATCAACAACCTGGGGGTCAGGACCGCCCCCGTCGAGACCGGAAGCCTGTCGCGAATCATCGATACCGTTGGCTATGTTGCCTACGATGAATCGACGCTGAGCAGGATCGCCACTCGTGTCGACGGCTGGATCGAAAAACTGAACGTCGGCAGCACCGGTGAAAGCGTCAAACGCGGCCAGGTCTTGTTCGAGCTCTATTCGCCTGCGCTGGTCAACGCTCAGGAAGAATTTGTCGCCAGCCTGGCCAGCCGGTCAACGGCATTGCGCGAAGCGTCCGCCGGCCGGTTGCGCTCATTGGGTTTTGGCAAAAACCAGATCGAGGCCTTGCAAAAAACCAGGCAGGTCCAGCAACGCGTGCGTTTTTTCGCCCCAAACGACGGCATCGTCACGCAGCTTTCGGTCCGCGAAGGCATATACGTCACGCCCGCAAGCGAGATCATGAGCCTTGGCCAGCTTGACACGATCTGGTTGATGGCCGAAGTCTTCGAGCGGCAGGCGGCATGGGTCGAACCCGGTCAGCGGGCTGAAGTCCGGCTTGACTATCTGCCGGGCAGAATCTGGCAGGGCAGGGTCGACTATGTTTACCCGGAGCTCAGCCCCGGCACGCGAACGGCTCGGGTGCGGATAGTTTTAGACAATTCGGATAAAGCGCTGCGCCCAAACATGTTCGCCAGCATCAGAATCTTTGGCGCGCCGGTGCATGACGCCATCCATATCCCGCTGCAGGCGCTGATCCGGGGCGGATCAGTCGACCGCGTGGTCCTGGCTGAAGGCGAGGGCCGTTTCCGCTCAAAAACCGTGGTGGCCGGCATCGAATCGGGTGACCGGGTCCAGATTCTGTCGGGCCTGTCGGCGGGAGAGACAATCGTAAGCTCGGGGCAATTCCTGATCGATTCCGAGTCGAATATCGACGCCGAGATCGCGCGCATGGAACAAGCGGAGTAAACCCTGATGATTGCAAACATTATCCGCTGGTCTGTCAACAATCGCTTCACGGTATTGCTGATGGCGGCGATCCTGACCGCCGGCGGTATTTACTCGATTTCGCAAACGCCGGTCGACGCAATACCAGACCTGTCGGATGTACAGGTCATCATCAAGACCAGTTACCCCGGCCAGGCCCCCCAGGTCGTCGAGGACCAGGTCACCTATCCGCTGACTACGGCGATGCTGGCGGTGCCCGGCGCCAAGAAGGTTCGCGGTTATTCCTTTTTTGGCGATTCATATGTGTACATTATTTTCGACGATGGGGTCGATCTTTACTGGGCGCGGTCCCGGGTACTCGAATATCTCAGCCAGGTTGCGCCTACCCTGCCGGCAGATGCCCGGCCTGCATTGGGACCGGACGCGACCGGTGTCGGCTGGATACTCGAGTACGCATTGGTCGATCGCAGCGGTCAGCATGATCTTTCCCAGCTAAGGTCCATACAGGACTGGTTCCTCAAATACGAGCTGCAGACCGTACCGGGTGTCTCCGAAGTCGCGACCATCGGTGGCATGGTCAAGCAATACCAGGTCGTGGTCGATCCGGACAAGCTGCGCGCTTATGGACTGAGCCTGGCGCAGATCAGGAAAGCCATCCAAAACGCCAACCAGGAAACCGGCGGGTCGGTACTCGAGATAGCCGAGGCGGAATACATGGTGCGCGCCACCGGCTACCTGCAAAGCATTGCCGATCTCGAGATTGTGCCGCTGAAGATAGCGGCCAACGGCATTCCTGTCCTGCTTGCCGATATCGCCGAGATTCGCGTGGGCCCGCAAATGCGCAGGGGAATCGCCGAGCTCGATGGTGAAGGCGAAGTCGTCGGCGCCATCATCGTCATGCGCTGGGGCGAAAATGCGTCGCGCACGATAGCTGCAGTAAAAGAAAAACTGGCGAAATTGCGAAACAGTCTGCCGGATGGGGTTGAAATCGTGCTTACCTATGATCGTTCAACGCTGATCGATCGTGCCGTGGAATCGCTATCGCGCAAACTGGTTGAGGAATTCATTGTCGTCGCCCTGATTTGCGCACTGTTTCTGTTCCATCTGCGCTCCTCCATGGTGATCATCCTGAGTCTGCCAATCGGCATTCTTTGCGCCTTCATCGTCATGAGAATGCAGGGCATGAACGCCAACATCATGTCGCTGGGCGGTATTGCGATTGCGATTGGCGCCATGGTGGATGCCGCCATCGTCATGATCGAAAATGTCCACAAGCATATTGAGCGTCGCGGCGACAAGGTCGATCACTGGCAACTCATCGCCGAAGCCTCGAAAGAGGTCGGCCCGGCGTTGTTTTATTCCCTGCTCATCATCACATTCTCCTTCTTGCCCGTCTTCACATTGGAGGCACAGGAAGGCCGCATGTTTAAACCGCTGGCCTTTACCAAGACCTATGCCATGGGGGCTTCGGCCATTCTGGCCATTACCATCGTGCCGGTTTTAATGGGTTATCTGATCAAGGGGAAAATTCTGCCTGAGGGCAGAAACCCTGTCAACCGGTTCCTGATCCGCGTTTACAGGCCGCTCATACGCTGGGTATTGCGCTACAGGAAAGCCACTCTGGTCATCACCGGCGCCGTACTCGGCTTAACCGTTATACCGCTTAAAAACCTCGGTTCGGAATTTATGCCTCCACTGAACGAGGGCGATCTGCTCTACATGCCGACGACCGATCCCGGGCTTTCTATCACCAAGGCTCGCGAAATCCTTCAGCAGACCGACAAAATCATCAAGACCTTTCCGGAAGTCGAACGTGTGTTCGGAAAAATCGGGCGCGCCGAGACGGCCACCGACCCGGCGCCGTTGAGCATGATCGAAACCACTATCACTCTGAAGCCGGTTGAAGATTGGCCGAAGCGGAAGCGCATCGACCGATGGCATTCGGACCTGCCGGTGCCACAGTTTATGCATTCCATTTTTGTGGCAATCTGGCCGGAAAACCGGTCCGTTAAAATGGATGAGCTGATTACCGAATTGAACAGTTCCATCCAGTTTCCCGGCCTGACGAACGCCTGGACGATGCCAATTAAAACCCGCATCGACATGCTGAGCACAGGCATCAAAACGCCGGTGGGCATCAAGCTCATGGGGTCAAATCTGGATACCCTGAATGCGATGGGCGCTGAGGTCCAGGCCATCGTGCAGAAGCTGCCGGGAACATTGAGCGCATTTGCTGACAAGGTGACCGGCGGCAATTTCCTCGACTTTGAGATCAACAGGGACGAGGCCGCCCGCTACGGACTCACTGTGGGCGACATTCAGGATGTCATTCAATCTGCCATTGGGGGCATGAACGTCAGCTACACGGTAGAGGGCCAGGAGCGGTACCCCATCAACGTCCGCTACGGACGCGAACTGCGCGACAATATCACCCAACTGGGGCGGGTCATTATCCCCACGCCGACCGGCGCGCAGATCCCCATGAGCCAGGTGGCGAAAATCGTCATAAGGAAGGGCGCGCCCGTTATCAAAAGCGAAAACGCCAGCAGAACGGCCTGGATCTACGTGGACATCACCGGCATTGATGTGGGCACCTATGTCAAGCGGGCACAGGCAGCTTTGGCCGAGGAACTGCGAGTGCCGGAAGGGTACTCCATTGTCTGGAGCGGACAGTTTGAATATATGGAGCGGGCCAACAAACGCCTGAAGATCGTGGTCCCAATCACGCTGCTGATCATATTCCTGCTGCTCTATATGAATTTCAAGAATATCACCGAAAGCATTATCGTCATGCTGTCACTGCCTTTCGCGCTGGTCGGCGGGCTATGGTTTACCTATCTGCTGGGGTACAACATGAGCATCGCCATGGGGGTCGGATTTATCGCCCTGGCAGGCGTCGCGGCCGAGACCGGCGTCATCATGCTGATCTATCTGGACCATGCCTACAAAGAGCGTGTGGCAGCGGGCCAGATGACCTCGCTGAAAGACTTATACGATGCCATCATGGCCGGTGCCGTGGACCGGGTAAGACCCAAAATGATGACCGTAACGGCCATTATGGCCGGCCTGTTGCCGATCCTCTGGGGCACCGGGACAGGCTCCCAGGTGATGAAACGCATCGCTGCCCCCATGGTCGGTGGCATGGTGACATCGACGGTACTGACGCTGCTGGTGATCCCCACCATCTACTACATCTGGCGGTCATATTCGATAGTAGAACCGGGGGCAGGGGAAACGGCTGTTGAGCCCGCGGATGTAAGGAAATGATGCTTGCAGCGCAGGCGAATCGCCCCTATGTTGGATGGATGCGACCCCTCTCAATGTTCATATTGGCAGCGGGATGGGCGCCGGCATTGTCGGCGTCTCTCCCTGCGCCGGGAGACACAACCATGCAGATAATCTCCAACGCTTTCACCGAAGGCGGGAACATTCCCGCCCGTTTTACCTGCGACGGCGTTGACATCTCGCCGGAACTCGCCTGGTCCGGCCTGCCGGAGGGGATCCAGACCCTGGTCCTGATTTGCGACGATCCCGACGCCCCGGGGGGGACCTGGGACCACTGGGTGATGTTCAATATTCCCGCGGCGGTAGCGGGACTGCCGGAGGACGCCAAGCGTCCAAACCTGAAAGACCAGGGCATTGTGGAGGGAACCAACAGCTGGGGGAAAACGGGCTATGGCGGACCGTGCCCCCCTTCAGGGACCCATCGCTACACCTTCAAGCTTTATGCCCTTGATAGCGCATTGACCCTCGACTCGACGGCGGCCAAAAAAGATGTGGAGCGGGCCATGGAGGGCCATATCCTCGGCCAAACCCAGCTAATGGGCCGCTACAGCCGGCAGTAGTTATTGGCTTTCATTAACCTTGGCCATTTTTCCTTTTCAAAATTGATTTCCGAAAACCCTTGACTCTGTACCATAGTCCAGACTATATATTCGGC
>JACZVC010000044.1 GCA_022572885.1 Pseudomonadota bacterium
CCGAAGCCTGCGTGCCGATGACATGGACAGATCGGCGAACTTGAACTTTGTTCAAATATTCCACACAATAATCCAGATTGTCAAGCGCCGGCCACACCTCGTGTAATCGTTGTAGCAAGCCGGACAAGAGCCTGAAAATACATCCCCATGATGAGTAAGCAATTAACCTGGCGAGGATGAAATGTCTGATATCGAAGTCGAAGTAAGGGGAGAGGTCTCCTGGATCCGCCTGAACCGCCCGGAGCGCATGAATGCCTACGATGCGGAGATGGCGCAAGCTTTGATCGAGGCTATTGAGAACGCGGTTGACAGCGGCGTGATCGTGCTTACCGGGGCAGGCCGCGCCTTTTGCGCCGGCGGCTACCTGGCCAATCTGAGCGATCCGGATCCGGCCGCTCTGAGAAGCATGTTTTACGGTTCGCTGCGTCTCTACGAGGCGATCAGGACCAGCCCGCGTCCGGTCATCGCAGCGGTAAACGGCGCGGCCGCCGGGGGCGGCAACGAGCTGGTGGTTGCCTGCGACCTCGCAATTGCCGCCGAAAACGCGACTTTCGGCCAGACAGGGGTACGGGTTGGCAGCGCACCGGTCCTCGGCGGCACGAATTTCCTCACAATGAATATCGGTGAGAAGCGCGCCAAGGAAGTGGCCTTTCTGTGCCGACGCTATCCCGCGAAGGAGGCACTTGACCTTGGCTGGATCAACGCGGTTGTCCCGGGTGAGCAGCTTGAAGACGAAGTCACCAAATGGGCTGATGAGTTACTCAAAATGAGTCCCCGCTATCTCGAGATCGCCAAGATCAGCTCGAATGTCTGGTGGAACCAGTGCCGCGATGCTTATCTGAGTGGACTCGGCATGCTGGTCCAGGCCATCGGGTCGAAGGATATGATCGAAGGGGCAACCGCCTTCATGGAGAAGCGACCGCCTCAGTTCGAGGGACGGGCGAAAAAGTAATTCCGCTACCTCATGAATGGCACAAGAAAAATCACCGAGAACATGTGCGGGGCTACAGTCCATGAATTTTGAGCTGGACCCGAAGTACCTGGAAATTCAACAGCAGGCTCGGGAATTCGCTCAATCGATCGAACCCCTGGCCGAGGAAGCCGACGAATCCAGTGAAGTCCATGCCGGCGTGCTGGCCGCCCTGCAGAATAGTGGGCTCAGCGAACTGATGGTCACCACGGAGTACGGGGGGCGATTCGAGCGGCTTGATCCCCTTGCAATTTGCGTCGTACGGGAAGTACTGATGGCGACGTCGGCCCACGCCGACTCCTTATTCGCCCTGCAGGGCATTGGCAGCTATGCCGTCACGGTGGCGGGTTCGCCTGATCAACGCGCGACCTGGCTCCCGCGTGTCGCATCGGCCGAGAGCCTCGCCGCCCTCGCACTGACGGAGTCAGATGCGGGTTCCGATCTGAAAGCGGTATCGACCGAGATAGTGGCCACGAGCGACGGACTCCTTTTGAACGGTTCGAAATCGTTCATCTCCAACGGCGGCAGCGCGGCTTTCTATGTCGTCTTTGCCAAAGAAGAATCCGGATTTTCGATGGTACTTGTTCCGTCGGAAACAGCAGGTGTATCCGTAACGCCCACACCGGAACTCATCGCTCCCCACGTACTGGGCGAAATCCACTTCGAAGACGTCGCGCTGCCGGCGGACGCGCGCCTCGGTGAACCGGGCCAGGGGCTGGATCTCGTGCTGGCAACCCTCGGTGTGTTCCGCGTCTCCGTGGCAGGCGCCGCCGTCGGCCTGGCGCAAGCCGCCCTGGAAGAGGCGGTCCGCCACACCCGGACTCGAATCCAGTTCGGTCGTCCGCTCGCCCGCCTAGGGCCGGTGGCACAGATGCTCGCCGACTGTTGGACCGAAATCGAACAGGCCCGGCTATTGACTTATCGGGCTGCTTCACTGGCGAAAATCGACCCGGGAGCCAACCTTCACCACTCGTCGATGGCGAAGCTCGCCGCTAGTGAGACAGCGTCACGCGTGGTAGATCGCTGTGTGCAGATGATGGGTCGGTTCGGCCTTATTCGAAACTCGAAAATCGAGCGGCTCTATCGGCAGGCCCGGCCAATGCGAATCTACGAGGGCGCCTCTGAGGTGCTTCGTCTCGGCATTGCCCGTCAACTCACCGAGGAAATCCCGTGATCGATTTCGAACTCGAAGGGAAAGTCGCAATCGTTACCGGCGCAAGCCGTGGACTTGGACGTGCGGCGGCGACAGCACTGTATGAGCAGGGCGTTCGTGTGCTCGCTGTAGCCCGCACTCTCGATGATTTGAAAGAACTGGAATCCCTTGCCCCGGAGAATGTCCACGCCAGGCAATGCGATATGCATGACACCGAGGACGTTGCACAGCTGCCCGGGGAAGCTATCGATGCCTTCGGGGGGCTCGACATCGTCGTGAACAACGCGGGGATCGCGCCCGCCGGGCGATTTCTCGAGCAGGACGCGCAAGTCTGGGACGAGGTGATAGCGGTCAATGTCACAGCCCCCGCAACATTGACCCGGGCCGCAGGTGAACACCTGATCGGCCAGGGCTCAGGAAAAATCATCAACATCGCCTCGACATCCGGCATTCTCGGTAAGGCGATGCTGGTTGCCTACTCGACATCCAAAGGTGCCTTGCTCCAGTTCACCAAAGCACTTTCGGCTGAGTGGGCCAGTAAAGGAGTCCAGGTCAACGCGATTGCACCCGGGGCTTTCGCAACGGACGCACAGCGTGCCGTGCTCGACTCACCCGACATTCTCAAGCGCCGCTTGCGCAAGATTCCTGCCAGGCGTATGGGCGAGAGTAGCGAGCTTGGACCGCTGATCTGCTACCTGGCCTCGAGCAAATCCGATTTCGTCACCGGTAGCGTTTTCGTCATCGATGGCGGTGAATCCTGCAAACTATAAAGCATAAATTATCTGACAATGTCATCAACGGAATCCCCAGTGGAAGAGACAGCGAAAATCGAATCGACCATGCGCGGCGGTAAACGGCGGAAACGCATATTTCAAGCGCTTCATGATTGCATCATCGAGAAAGGCTACGCGAAAACTACGTTGGTGGACGTGGCACGGACCGCCGAGATGACGCCTAGCCATCTGCTCTACTACTTCAGCGGCAAGGACGCCATTCTCGAGGACTTCTTTGAGGATGTGGCGCAGCGAATTGTCGAGCGTATGGAAGGTTTCCGAACTGAGACAGCCGAGCGTCGGATTACTCTCCTCGTCGACCTTTTCTTCGCTGGCAAAGGCATCACCATGTCCGAGATTGGCTTCATGCTCGAGTGCTTCGGAGTGGCCGTGCACGACAGTCAACTCCATAGCGAGAAGACCGCGCTGGACCGTTTCTGCAAGACATACCTGGAGGAATTATTTGTTGAGTCGCCGTGCGGCGCGTCCTATGCTCGGGACTCAGCTGAGGTTGCTTATGCCATGCTTATCGGCTTGCGCACAGCCGTGTACTTTGACGAGCGCATCGGGCTACCCCGGGCGCGCCGCCTGTTCCATGCCTCGATATTGAACCTCGCAAACTCCGGTCAGCTCGGTCAATGACTGATCAAATCCCGTGGCTGGCACGTACCACAGAGGAAGCAATCGAGCCGGACCTCCTGATCTGTGATCCCCATCACCATCTATGGGACCTCCCCGAGAGCCGTTATCTTGTCGATGAGCTACTGAAGGATATTGGAGGGGGCCACCGTGTGACCACCACGGTGTTCGTAGAGTGTGTGCAGATGTACCGAACGGACGGTCCGGATGAGATGCGCCCGGTTGGCGAGACCGAGTTTATGGAACGGATCACTGGAGCGAGTGAGAGCCGTGCCGGCAATGTACGTGTGGCTGCCGGAATTGTCGGATTTGCAGAGTTGACCCTGGGCCCGGCCGTGCAGCAAGTCATCGAGGCACATATGAAGGAGAGCAGTCGGATTCGAGGACTTCGCTACGCAAGTGCGTGGGATGCGAGTGAGCAGATTCGCAACGCGCACACGAAGCCACCAAAAGATCTGCTGCAAAACCGGGCGTTCCGTGCGGGCTTTGCCTGTCTGGGCAAGCTTGGCCTCTCATTCGACGCATGGCTATACCACCCGCAAATACCTGAGCTTGCCGACCTCGCCCGGGCGTTTCCCGACATAACTATCGTGCTCGATCACATTGGCGGCCCCTTGGGAATTGGCCCGTACGCCGGCAAGCGCGAGGATGTGTTTGCATTATGGCGGAAGAACATCACCGAGCTCGCGCAGTGCGCAAACGTAGTCGTTAAATTGGGCGGGCTCACGATGACCATGAGCGGGTTCGGCTGGCATAAGCGCGATGCGCCGCCGGGTTCGATCGAATTGGCGGAGGCCATGGCTCCCTACTACCAAACCTGTATCGACTGTTTCGGTGTGGAGCGCTGCATGTTCGAGAGCAACTTCCCCGTTGACCGGGCCTCCTGCGCTTACACTATTCAATGGAATGCGTTCAAACGCCTGACTCAAGGTTACTCGCAAGCAGAGCGCTCCGCGCTCTTCCACGACACCGCTACACGCGTCTATAGACTGGACGGCTGAAGGCGGCGATCGGGTTGGCCGGTTTCAATCGCCGGGCATTAGGACGCACCGGTCGCTTAGAAAAAAAGCATCATCCGGGCCACGCGTCATTGTTTAACCTCAGCTTGTACTACCGGATCCTCTGTCTATGGTCGCGCTCAAACAGTGTGCAATAATCCGATCAGTCACAAAATTTGACGCAGGGAAACTCAAAAATTATGGATTTTCAACTCACCGAAGAACAGGAGCAGCTTAGCGAAACGGCCCGGCGGTATGCGCGTGAGCAGCTGCCCGAGATCGCAGAGGAGATCGAGCGGACTGGTGTGCCGCCGAGTAAGGCCTTGCTTAAACAATACGCCGAAATGGGCTTTCTTGGCATTAATGTCCCGGAACGATTCGGGGGTTTGGGTCTGGGCAATCTTGAAGCCCTCATCGTTCTCGAACAGTTCGCTCAGATATCGTCGGCAGTGGCATTTCCAATATTCGAATCCTGCGTCGGGCCAGTGCGCGCCATTGAGAAATTTGCAGACGAAAAGCTCGCGAATGAAGTGCTTCCCGCTGTGTGTCGAGGTGAAAAAATTGTAGCGGTAGCGATGTCTGAACCCGAAGCCGGGACTGCACTAACCGATCTAAAAACGCGCGCCGAGTTCAAAGGCGAAAGGGTCATAATTAACGGTACTAAACGATGGTGCTCGGGCGGCGGCCATGCCGACGGCTACGTGGTTTATTGCCGGATGTCCGACGATCCCGGCGCTCGCGGCATCGGCGCTGTCTATGTGGAAAAAGATACTCCGGGATTGAGCTTTGGCGAGCAAGAAAGGTTGATGGGCTTTCGGGGGATACCGTCCTCCGACATCTTCCTTGATGACGTCACCGTGCCGGCTTACCAGGTTGTTGTCCCGGCCGGCGGTTTTCGAAAGCTGATGGAGGCATTCGACCTGGAGCGCTGTGGCAATGCGACGATGGCTCTTGGTCAGGCATCGGGCGCCCTTGAAGATGTCGTCGCCTACGTCCAGGAGCGAAAGCAATTCGGCAAACCCATCGTCGATTTCCAGGCAGTGCAACTCAAGCTTGCTGAAATGCGGATGCAGGTGGACGCCGCTCGACTCCTGATCTATCGCGCAGCCAGCAATGCGGAGGATGGCTTGCCGGATATACTTCACTCATCACTGGCAAAGTGTTTCGCCAACGAAATTGCGCGCACCGTTACCAGTAATGCAGTGCAGCTCATGGGGGCATATGGCTATTCAAAGGAGTACCCGGCGGAGCGGCGCGTGCGGGATGCCTGGGGTTGGGGCATCGCCGGCGGCACAATCGACATCCAGAAAGTCAACATCGCATCTGCCATGGTGGGTCGACGGTTTGACCAGCGGAAATAGAATTCTCGGCCTAACACCAGATGGAAAAAATCTGCTTTCGACCGGGTGAGTAGCCCCGGGGAATTTCACCCTGAGGCCCTCGCAGAACTGTACGTGAACGTCACTGTTTATACGACCCCATCAGTCAGCCGAACGGCTTTGTCGCAACCATGGGTTCCTCCCCTTTCGGGTTGACCCAATCGTGAGACCGACTGACGCAACTCCTTGGCTCCGTCGGCATTACCAGACTTCATCACTACTACGGGTTGCTCCGCCCCGGTGCGCTGCATCGGTACGCTCATTCTTGTGGCGCCAACCACTCGAATTTCTCTCTTAGCATCCGCACGACCGGTTTCCACGTTCCCTATCGCAGCCAGAAACAGCGTCACGCCACCTCTACACCGGACACCACCCAGCCAATCACCAGGCACTCGCTGGATTCCTCCCATGCCACTGCATCAGACTCGGTTTTGATGTCGCCCGATGTTTCTTTTGATGCTTCATTTGTGGTTCGCTTACGCTCGTCTCACTGTCCCGCACATGATGTCTCTTGCGACGCCTTTTCCCTAACGCTCACTACCCCGGCTCCTGACCCAAGCAGCTCAGGGTGGTTTAACACCTCCCCCTGCAGGGCGGCTTTGGAGGGCCTACCTCCATCTCTCCTGGAGTTACAACACTTTCAAAGAACTCCTTTTTCTTCTTCTGTGCCTCGTGGCACAAAGGCTGTGTAAAAACGCAAAACGCCAGAGCCGGTGGTTAATTGCAGTGGCTGTCGCGATTTGCCGATACCGATATGGGCAATCGGCATCTCATCTGCGACGCCTTGGTAGCCAATATTGGAGTGCTGTCCCATCGGCTACGAAATTCGGCGAGTTTTCACACAGCCTTTGCGCCACGAGCGCTGATTTAAACGCGATGATGCATCGTGTGCAGTGCGCAACTGCAAAGGAGATGGAGGTAGGTCCTCCGAAGTCGGCATGCAGGTGCAGGCTTCAAACCACCTCACGCTGCTGTGGTCAAAAGCCACGGTGGTGAGCGGTGAGGAAAAGGCGTACAGGATACGTCAGGTAGGAAACAGTGAGACGAGCGCAAGCGAACCATTGCTGACGCATCGAAATGAAAAACGGATGACATCGAAACCGGGACTTAGGCTGTGTCGCGGGAAAGAATCCAGCGGGTGCCTGTTGACTGGCTGGGTGGTGTCCGGTGTGGAGGTGGCGTGACGCTGTTTCAGGCTCTTTTGTGGAACGTGGGAACCCTTCATGTGATGTTAAGAGAAAACCCTATAAGTGCAACCCACGAAGGGGGAAAGTATCGATGCACATGAAGGGGGCGGATCATCCCGTAGTAGCGATGAAGTTCTTGTAATGAGGATAGAGCGAAGGGGATGAGTCAGCTCGCCCGGTGAGCAGGGTCAACCGCGTGAGCGGGAGGAGCCTTGTTCACGGGCGTCGGCCTGCCACCGTGAGGTGGTTCGCGCATGGCTGGCACGAGCCGTATGAGTCGAGAGGCTCACGTACGGATCTGTGGGGGACTGGAGGTGAGACTCCTCCGGTCTACCCGGCCGGCCAGGAGCGGACATTATGGGCTTCACTCAACCGTCCGCGGCGAAGGGGTAAGCCCCCGAGTTCTTTTTTAGTCCGCAGGCTCAGACTTCTCGCGGCTGCACAGCCATGTACCGTCGGCTTGGCGTTCATAAACCGCAATCCATCGGATACGTTCAGTCTTACTTTCCCCACCCGACTTTGGCGTTTCAATGCAGGTATCGTGTCCCCATCCTGTAGCGAGATCCCCAACGATCTGAAAACCATCATAAGCACCGGAACATGAAATATCGTTTTCGGCCCATTCAGATTCCCAGTTGGCAATTATTTCGCTCCTCCCACTTGCGGTGCTAACACGGGCGTCTGAAGTATAGAGGTCGGCGAGGCCGTTAGCGTCCTCTGCGTTAAAGGCCGCGTACCACGGCGCCAACAGTTGCTCCTGTGCCCATGCAGGAACATCGCCAGCAGAGGCCGGGGTTGTGATCCCAATGAGAAGAATGTATGTCACCAGAGTGACAGGACTCAGTCGATTTTGCGTTGTCATAGGATTTCTCTTTCGTTGTTTGCGCCATGACGAATGTAGGCATCAGGTACAGTATAAACAACAAGACTCATTGCCGCCGCTGTAGATCGTGCAAGCAATATGGACTCAGTCTAGAATGTCCGCAAAGGGTCGGTAGCGGTAGTTCAGCACTCTACCATCCTAATGGCCGCTAACGGGGGTGAAGCAGACATTGTTTGACCGTAACTACGGACGATTTACAACCACAATGGGGCCCCAGATCCAGGTGCCGCCAGAGGCAAACTTACTTTTCCTAAACTTATCAAGGACCCCGTTTGTCACGCGACCGCGATTCTAAAAGGACCCTTTCTGAATTTTTTTAAAAAACAAAAGAGACAAAACTCGTATTTAACGCACGCAAGTCGTCAGTAGGGGTAGGGGCACTCCCTATCGGAGAACGTGCCCAGAAACCCTGAACCGTCATGTCTGACGGGTATTAAATCGGCAGTGCCTCGATCAGCCCGATTTAGGCGTTTTCTATGCCTTGAAGCAAGAATTTCATCCCTAGTGTTTATGCGGGTTACAGCGTGTCAACATGTACACCCGGTACCTTACTATTGATTGCAGATTTTCTGCTCTTTACGCCCTTTATAATCAATGACTTAAAAGGCCGTTTTGGCAATCCCGCGGTATCTCTCTCACAAGGTTTCACATTCGCACAAAAAGGTGTTTTTAGACCCTTCGAGGACTCACTGACAAAACTGACAAAACCTGGATGTCTGCTTTTTCCGAAAGCGGACGTTCATGAATCTGAATTTCACTAGTTTTCTCCTAATCGGTCGCGTGAATTATTCCGCTGCGTCACTTGCGAGTGCTATCGCTTCGATTTCAATCATCGCTTCGGGTGTGTAAAGCGCCTTAATCTCAACGATGCTGTCCGCTGGATACGGTGCTGAAAAATGTTTTCTGCGTAATTCAACCACGTGATTGAACTGATCCATATCGGTAACGAATATGGTCACTTTCACGACTTTTTCTAAAGAACTGCCCGCAGCGGTTAACGCACGCTTGAGGTTCTGAAAGGCTTGCTCGCCCTGGACAGCAAAGTCGCCTTCAACGATTTTCCCGTCGTTGTTGTAGCCCGCTTGCCCAGACACGAATACGAATGGGCCTGACCTGATCGCCTGCGAAAGCAAGTACGGCGCATAAGGATCGGGTTGAGTGGTTACGCCTTCAATATCCATTTTGGTTCTCCTACTTAATGTATAACGTGTTTTGGTTTTAGAAAATTCCTGAGGTTCGTGAATACGACCAAGAGCCTTATCCAGCCGTCTTTAGGATTCTGGGTATGTCGCTCCACCAGCTTCAAGGTTCACAAGCAGTGAGCGCAATGCCTTCGGGTCGTAAACGCCTTGAAGTAGATGGCCATCTATGAAGACACTCGGAACGGAGTTGACACCAAACTCCATGGCCTTGTGCAAAGCCCCATCATGGGAATCTGTAAACTCGCCTGACTCTAAAGCAGCCCGGAATAAATGCTCATCCAAGCCGACTTCGCCCGCCAGCGTGGTCAGTTCAGCTAGGTCGCCGATGTCGCGGTCTTCTTGGGCCAACAGGGTCAGCGACGTCGGAGTGCGAAAGCGCCGGTGGAACCAACGCGTCCCGAGCGCCGGGTTGTTAGCGTCGATGTAGACGACCTCCTCGACGATGAACCCGTCGTTCAGGTAGAACCTGGAGTCGTTGCGGGTCATCTTCGGGGCGGCGAAGAATCCCGTCTTGAGGTCGTGCGAACCGGTGAAGTACGACAGGTCGCCGCGGAACAGACGGTACGTCGACGGACCGACCGTGATCGACTCCAGGTTGCCGGTCTCGACCAGCCGTCCCGAACCACGCGCGCGACCGCTGACGAGTCGGATCGACTCGTGGACCGTGATCTCCGGTCCTGACAGGCCGAAGTCCGTCAGCGCGTCGAAGCTCTGGTAGGCCGACGTCTTGTTGTTGTACGAGGCCACCAGCTCCAGGCTGGCGTTCTCGTTGAAGATCGTCGATGCCTTCAGGCCGAACAGGCTGCCGCCGGTCTGGCGCGTGCCGAGCCGCTTGCCGTGGTACTCACGCATGCCCGAGATATCGACCTTGTCGTGCTGGTAATAGCCGTTCAGCAGAGTCTTGCCAGTGGTGGCGCTGAGCTTCAGGTAGGGGAAGAAGCCCTCGTAGATGTTGTTGAACGGGGTCCAGCTGGGGTCGAAGTCAAGCTGCCGCTGTACGTCCTCGGGCGTGCGGCTGATGCCGGTCTCGTTGCGGGAGAAGCGGCCGGCGCCAAAGAACCAGACCGCGTCCTTCTTGATCGGCCCACCGATCGAGAAGTCGGCCTGGCTTACCTTGTTGATCGACGGCGTCGAGGGGCTCGTTTTGTCGGGGTCATTGTCGCCGTTCCACGAGAGCGGCTGATACGTGTACCCCAAGGTCCCCGCGAGCTGGTTGCCGCCGCTCTTGGTGACGATGTTCATGATCAGGCCGGTACCGATCGGCTGGTCGGCGCCGACGCCGCCGCTCCGGACCTCGATATCCGCGATCATTTCGGTGCTCATCTGCACGTAAGTGACCTGCGAATCGCGATAGCCGGTGCCGGTCTGGCCCTCGAGCTGGATCACGTGCGCGAAGTGCTCGGTGCCGTGGCCGAAGTAGACCATACGGCCACTACCGTCATCGAATGGCCGGGCGTTGACCCCGGGCGTCAGCTCGAGAAAGTCGGACCAGTTCTTGCGCCCGGTGACCGGCACGGCGCGCTGGAAGTCGCCGTCGATCGTGAACACCTGTCCCGGCTTGCTGATGTCGAGCATCGGCGAGGCGCCGGAGACGGTCACCGTCTCCTCGATGCCGCCAAGCTGGAGGCTCATGTCGAGACGGAAGCCGGCGCCGGCTCGCATCACGACCTCGGTCTCGATCGTGCGGACCCCGGCGATCTCCGCTCTCACCGTGCACGGTCCCGGTGGCAGGTTGAGCAGTCGGTAGTAACCCTGAGCGTTGGTGAAAGAGGTACGAGTACCGAGGAAGTCTGGGCTCTCGGCGGTGACCACGACGCCCTTGCCAGCGGCGAGGCCGTCCGCCTTGACGACGACGGGAAAGCCGAAGGTCGCGGCGAGGG
>JACZVC010000045.1 GCA_022572885.1 Pseudomonadota bacterium
GAGGTGATCCCCCAATACTGCGAGTACGAGCGTTTCAGCACCACCTGCCTCAACGCCTACGTGGGACCCAAAACGGCCAAGTACGTGCAGAATCTGGATCGCGCGCTGAAGGAGAACCAATTCCGCTCGGGATTGCACCTGATGCAATCCAGCGGCGGGGTGGCCACGGTGCTGGGGGCGGTGCAGCGTCCGGTGACGATGCCGTAACGGAAGACTTGTCCGCAGACCTGCAGGACACGGTGCGCCAGATCATGAGCGCCACGCTCTTCGGTTTTGCGCATCGCTGCGAGAAGTTCCGGCGCATCGATTTCAGCAATGGGGCGGCGCGCCAAATCGGGAAAGGCGTTTTTCTCAAGCCGTCGCAACACATCCGCCGCATGGGTCGGTACCCAAAGATGGCGTTGCTTCTTGTGCCATTCGCGGGCGACCGCCTCGAAGGAATTTTCAGCGGAATTTTTTGCACGTATTTTTTCGGCCCGGCGCTCGGCGGCGGGGTCCAGGTTGTTATCCAGGCGCTTTAGTTCTACGTCCCGTCGTCTTCGCGCTTCCTTCAGTCCGATCCTCGGATAGACGCCGAGTGAGAGCGATTTTTCTTTTCCCGCCAGCCAATAGCGAAGACGCCAGTATTTCTTGCCATCGGCATAAACCCAAAGATAGAGGCCGCTCGAATCGGGGAGCTTGCGAATCTTTTTGCCCTCACTGGTGGCATGTCTGCATTTGGCATCGCTAAGCATGGTACTCTCGACCGTGGTAACTTTTCCTCAGAACAAACTTATACCACGAAAGTTACCACGGTTCTGGCCCGGATACAACGAGACATCACAACGCTAAATCGGACAGAAAACGACCATAACCCTTGGCA
The DNA here is from genome assembly GCA_022572885.1 of Pseudomonadota bacterium. Lineage (NCBI taxonomy): Bacteria > Pseudomonadati > Pseudomonadota > Pseudomonadota bacterium. Next base: position 863 of record JACZVC010000045.1, read on the forward strand.
TTATTGGACTCTTCTGGACAGTCATGGACGCTCACGGACGAAAGCATGGCGGAGGGGGTGGGATTCGAACCCACGGTACGGCAAACCGTACACTTGATTTCGAGTCAAGCCCATTCGACCACTCTGGCACCCCTCCGAGGCGCGGTATTGTATATGAAAAAGGGACCCGCTTGGGTCCCTTTGGGTATCCCCGGTTATTCGGGAATGAATAACGAACGCGGTTCGATTTTATTCGGTTATCCTTTCATAGATGATGGTACCGACTACAACTAGCGCACCCGCATTCAAGATGGCGCTGATATTCTCAAATATTGCGGTTATGTATTTACCAGCTTGAGGAATATCACCGAGGCCACCACTGACAGCCGCTGTGGCCAAGGCAACTACCGTGACCAGATAAAGCGTTCTGCGGTCTGCTTCAACGAAGTATCCAATCCCCAGGCCAAGTATGGCCAAAACCAACCCGGCATACTCAAATGTCGTCCAAAACGCAAAAACAATCGCTGCTGCTGCTGCGACCATACGAACAATTTTTGCTGCACCCATGTTTTTCTCCCTTATTGTTTTCTCGAGACTTATTTTTTTAACCGCCGAAGTTTAGTCTTTAAAGCAAATGGCAACAATAATAATGGCTGCTGTATTGCAGCAAAAACCACATAAGAAAAATGCAAACCATTTGTCTTACAAGGGAAAAAAGTTTGCTGCATTGCGATTAAGGCGCTCCGCGGTATATCCTGCCTGTAGTCCAATACAAATCAATAATGCGCGCATTATGCGGCTCAACAATGGGCCGATGCGGTCCCGCCGCTGCCATCGTCCTGCTGATTTCGCCTCTGCTCGCACCGAGTGCTATCTTTCGGCTGGCTATGGCTAACCTTTTCACAGAGCTCAAACGCCGGAACGTATTCAAGGTGGCCGTGGCTTACGCGGCGATCGGCTGGCTGCTGGCCGAGATCGGCGATTTGTTATTTACCACATTCGAAGCGCCCGGCTGGGTGATGAAGGTCTATGCGACCCTGATTATCCTGGGGTTCCCGCTGGCCCTGTTCCTGGCCTGGGCGTTCGAACTGACGCCCGACGGCATCAAGCGCGAACACGAAGTCGACCGCAGCGAGTCGATCGTCCATAAAACAGGGCAAAAACTGAACAACATCATTGTCGCGGCCATCGCCATTGCCGTTGCATTCCTGTTGTTCGACCGCTTTGCCGGGCAACCACCGGAGCCGCTTGCAGAATCTGCGAGCCGTTCGGCACAAACGCAGGACCAGACCGTATCCATCGCCGTCCTGCCGTTCGTCAACATGTCATCAGACCCCGAGCAAGAGTATTTCTCAGACGGGATTTCCGAAGAAATCCTGAATCTGCTGGTTCGCGTCGAAGGCCTGTCCGTGGCCTCACGCACTTCGGCATTCGCCTTCAAAGGTAAGGAGCTGGGTCTCGATGAAATTGCCCGCGATCTCGGCGTGGATCACATACTCGAAGGCTCGGTCCGCAAGGAACAAGACAATATCCGAATAACCGCCCAGTTGATCGACGCAAGTACCGACCGTCACCTGTGGTCGGAAACCTATGAACGGAAGCTGACCAGTATTTTCGCGATCCAGGATGAGATATCGGGCAGCATAGTAGACGCGCTGCGCGAAACCCTGGGCGTCGACATACAAAAAACAACCTCGGCCGTCGCTGTAACCACCGACATGAATGCCTACGAAGCATTCCTGAAAGCTCGCGAATTGTTTTCGTCACGCAATCCGTTGGCTTTAAGGCAAAGCCTGGAGATTTACCAACAGGCGATCGACCGAGATCCGGGTTTTGCCAGGGCTTATGAAGGTCTTGCGTCGATCTATGCGGTTTTGCCAGGTTACTGGGCGCCGGAAGGATATGAAGCGCTAAGTTATGAAGAGAGTTACCGGCTAACCACCCTGTCAGCACGCAAAGCGCTGGAACTGGACCCCACTCTTTCCATGCCGCATGCTGTTTTGGGCATCATATTCTCAAGAGCAAATGACTATGAGACTGCCCTGCGCGAGCTCGACACGGCGATCGAATTGGACCCGCGCGAATCCACTGCCTGGATGTGGCGGGGGATGAGGTTGTCCATACTGGGCTATCTCGAAGAAGCACTGAAGTATTACGAGGAAGCTTACAGACTTGATCCAGATACCGGTATTAACAGCGATCACTTCGGGGCCACGTTGCTCTACCTGGGAAGGAATGAGGAGGCCTATCCATATGTGGGCAAGGCGTTGGACAAAGGCCGCACGATTGCCGGTTTGCAATTCTTGCACAATGTAACGAACGGCGATTTCAATAACGCGAGAATGGCTGCAATGCACATGTTTGACGGTTATGAGATATTGCAATATTTCATGCCGATTTTCGAAAGTCGACATGGCACTAGCGAACGCCAACAATTGGTTGACAGGTTTTTCGCGAGCCTCGATCCATCGAAGCCAAGACAAATGAGATTCGTTGAGGATCCGATTCTTCTTGGCGCTATGGGCGTCTTTGACAGGGCGACCAAATTTTTCGTTGAGAGTTCGGGCTATAGATTACACGTCTGGAACCCGGCGCTGGCTGAGTATCGCGCCTCGGAGCAGTTCCAGGATTATGTTCGGCAAACACAAATGGACACCTACTGGCGCAAACACGGCTGGCCCGATCTTTGCCGCCCGCTGGGCGACGACGATTTCGAGTGCGATTAGATAATGAGTAATCTCTTCACCGAGCTCAAACGCCGCAACGTATTCCGGGTGGCCGCGGCGTATGCGGCGATCGGCTGGTTGCTGGCCGAGATCGGCGGCTTGTTGTTTGCCACTTTCGAAGCGCCCGGCTGGGTGATGAAGGTCTATACGACCCTGATTATCCTGGGTTTCCCGCTGGCCTTGTTCCTGGCCTGGGCGTTCGAACTGACGCCCGAGGGCATCAAGCGCGAGCACGAAGTCGACCGCAGCGAGTCGATCGTCCATAAAACAGGGCAAAAGCTGAACAACGTCATTATCGCGGCCATCGCCATTGCCGTTGCGTTCCTGCTGTTCGACCGCTTTGCCGGGCAACCGCCGGAGCCGCTTGCAGAATCTGCGAGCCGCGCGGCACACACGCAGGGCCAAGCCGTATCCATCGCCGTCCTGCCGTTTATCAACATGTCACCCGATCCCAATCAGGAATATTTTTCCGATGGGATCTCCGAAGAAATTCTGAATCTACTGGTTCGTGTCGAAGGCCTGTCCGTAGCCTCGCGCACTTCGGCATTTTCCTTCAAAGGCCAGGGCCTGAGTCTTGATGAAATCGCGCGCGAACTCGGTGTGGATTACGTACTCGAAGGATCGGTGCGCAAAGATCTCGATAACGTTCGCATCACCGCCCAGTTGATCGATGCAAGTACCGACCGTCACCTTTGGTCGGAAACCTATGACCGAGAGCTGACCAGTATCTTCGCGATCCAGGATGAAATATCCGGCAGCATCGTCGAGGCGCTGCGCACGACACTGGGTATCGATATACAAAAAATCACTACGACGCGCGTCCCGACCACCAATATGGATGCTTATGAAGCATTTCTAAAAGCACGCGAGCTGTTTATGTCGCGTGACGGACTGGCGTTGCGCCAAAGCCTGGAAATTTACCAACAGGCGATCGAGCGTGATCCCGGTTTTGCGCGGGCCTGGGAAGGCCTGGCAGCGACATATGCAGTTTTGCCGTACTACACACCCGAAGGATATGAGGTCGTTAGCCTGGAAGAGAGCAACAGGGAGTCCACAAAGGCGGCGCGCAAAGCGCTGGAACTGGATCCTGCTCTGTCCATGCCGCACGCGGTTTTGGGCATCATGCTCTCACGTACCGATAATTTTGAGTATGCATTGCGTGAGCTTGATACAGCAATCGAACTGAACCCGCGCGAATCTACTGCCTGGATGTGGCGGGGAATGCGAATGGCCGCACTGGGTTACCTCGAAGGATCCCTGGAATATTTCAGGGAGGCCTACCGCCTCGATCCAGATATCGGTATCAACAGCGATCACTTCGGAGTCGCGTTGGTCGGACTGGGGAGGAATGAGGAAGCCTATCCTTATATTGGCACAGCGATAGACAAAGGCCGGGCAATGTACACGGTGGTGTTCATGGACAATGTAGCGGACGGAAATTTCGTCAACGCAAGAATGGTCGCCAAGCACATGTTTGGCGGCTTTGAGATGCTGCCGTACCTGATGCCGATTTTCGAAGGCCGACATGGCGCCGGCGAACGCCAACATTTGATCGACAGGTTTTTTGCGAAACTCGATCCGTTGGATCCCAAGCAAGAAAGAAACCGTGGCGACGCGATTCTTCTTGGCGCGATGGGTAAATTTGCCGAGACAACCGAACTTTTTGTTCAGAAACCCGGTTGGAGAACCCATGCATGGAACCCGGCGCTGGCAGAGTATCGTGCCTCGGCGCAGTTCAAGGATTACACTCGACAAACGCAAATGGACACCTACTGGCGCAAACACGGCTGGCCCGATCTTTGCAGGCCGGTCGGCGACGACGATTTCGAGTGCGATTAGATAATGAGTAATCTCTTCACAGAACTCAAACGCCGCAACGTATTCCGGGTGGGTTTCGCCTATGTGGTCATGGCCTGGCTGCTGGCGCAAATCACCGACCTGGTGATCGATAACGTCGGCGCACCCGAATGGGTCATGAAGATCATTTTTTTGGTGCTGGCGATCGGTTTTCCCATCGCCTTGTTTTTTGCCTGGGCTTTCGAAATGACGCCCGAGGGAATCAAGCGCGAGCACGAAGTCGACCGCAGCGAGTCAATTACACCGCAAACGGGTCGAAAACTCGATCGCATGATTGGCGCCGCGATCGCGATTGCCGTCGTGTTCCTGCTGGTGGACCGGTTTACCGGCCCACAACTAGATCAGCCTGCGCCAAAAGAAAGCGCGCCGGCTGCAACCGGCGGGCAAATGGTCTCCATCGCCGTCCTGCCCTTCGTCAACATGTCATCCGACCCCGAGCAGGAATATTTTTCCGACGGAATTTCCGAGGAAATACTCAACCAACTGGTTCGCGTCGATGGCCTGTCAGTCACCTCACGCACTTCGGCATTTTCCTACAAAGGGCAGGGGCTGAGTATCGATGAAATCGCCCGCGATCTGGGTGTCGATCACATACTCGAAGGTTCGGTCCGCAAAGAACGCAACAATGTCCGTATCACCGCCCAGCTGATTGACGCGAGTACCGATCGCCACCTTTGGTCGGCAACCTACGACCGGAAACTGACCAGCATCTTTGCGATCCAGGACGAGATTTCCGGCTCCATCGTCGAAGCGCTCCGCGAGACCCTCGGTGTCGATATCAGGAAAGCCACAACGGCGTCCATCCCAACCACCAACGTGGATGCTTACACGTCTTATCTGAAAGCACGTGAACTGTTTTATTCACGCGACCCGCTTGCGCTTCGTCAAAGCCTGGAGATTTACCAACAGGCGATCGAGCGCGATCCCGGTTTCGCGCGCGCCTACGAAGGCCTCGCGGCGGTTTACACAGTCATCTCCGCCTACAAACCGGCCGAAGGATATGAAGTGGTCACTCGGGAAGAGAGCAAACGCGAGTCCATCGCGGCTGCAAGCAAGGCGCTGGAAATCGATGCCACGCTGTCCATGCCGCATGCCGTACTGGGGCTCAATTACTCGCGCGATAATGACCATGAAGAATCTATGCGCGAACTGGATAGAGCGATCGAACTGGACAGTCGTGAATCTACCGGCTGGATGTGGAAAGGGATGCAATTGACCAGGCTGGGTTATCTCGAAGAATCGATAAAATATTATAAGGAAGCATATCGTGTTGATCCCGACACCGGAATTAACAGCGATCACCTGGGTTTCACCTTGCTCGCCATGGGGAAAAAAGAGGAGGCTTTATTTTTCCTGAACAAGGCACTGGACAAGGGTCGCGAGATTTACCTGGTTGTGTTCATGCACAACATCGCGATTGGCGACTTCCAGGCCGCGCGACTGGCGGCCCTCCACATTTTCGACGGGCATGAATTGCTGCCTTACTTGATGCCGATTTTCGAAGGACGGAATGACGCCAGTGAGCACCAGCGACTGGTCGACAGATTCTGGAAACAACTCGCAATCCTCAAGCCGGACACGGTCTGGGCCTATCAGGGTGGTCCACTGCTGCATGCAGCAATGGGTAATTTTGATAAAACCACTGAGACCTTTGTTGATAGTTCTGCTGCCGCCATTCGTGTCTGGCATCCGGCCCTGGCCGACTACCGTAAGTCGGATCAATTCAAGGTCTACCTGAGGCAGACACGCATAGAAGAATACTGGCGCAAACATGGCTGGCCCGACATGTGCCGGCCACTGGGCGATGACGATTTCGAGTGCGATTGAATAATGAGTAATCTCTTCACAGAACTCAAACGCCGCAACGTTTTCCGCGTGGGTTTCGCTTACGTGATCATGGCCTGGTTGTTGGCCCAGGTGGCCGACCTGGTTATCGACAATATCACTGCACCGGACTGGATCATGCAGGTGCTGATGTTGTTCCTGGCGATGGGCTTTCCTATTGCGTTGTTTTTTGCCTGGGCGTTCGAAATGACGCCCGAGGGAATCAAGCGCGAGCATGAAGTTGATCGCAGCCACTCTATTACCCGACAGACCGGGCAAAAGCTCAATACAGCGATTATCGTAACAATGGCCATCGCGGTCGGGTTTTTATTTTTCGACCGCTTTGCCGGGCGAGATACCGGGCAGACTGCAGATACGCAAAGCGCGCTGGCCGAAGAGCAAGAACAAACGATATCCATCGCCGTCCTGCCCTTTGTCAATATGTCATCCGACCCAGAGCAGGATTATTTTTCCGATGGCATTTCCGAAGAAATCCTGAACCTCCTGGTTCGCGTCGATGGCCTGTCGGTCGCCTCGAGAACCTCGGCCTTCTCGTTCAAAGGGAGCACCGAAAACCTTGCGGATATCGCGGAAACACTTGGCGTCGATCATATTCTTGAAGGCTCGGTCCGCAAATCCAACGATCGCGTACGCATCACCGCGCAGCTAATCGATGCGAAACGTGATCGGCATCTGTGGTCGGAATCCTTCGATCGCGAATTGACCGATATTTTTGCCATCCAGGATGATATTTCGTCTGCGATCGTTGACGCGCTGCGCACGACCCTGGGTGTGGAGATCGAGAAATCGGTGTCGGCTTCAGTCGCCACGACCAACATGGACGCCTACCAGGTTTTCCTGAAGGCCCGCAGCCTGTTCCTTTACCGTAATCCACTGGGCCTGAGAAAAAGCATTGAGTTATTTCAGCACGCAATCGAAATGGACCCGGGATTCGCGCGCGCCTACGAAGGGCTAGCCGCGGTCATGGTCGTGGTTCATAGTTACCCTGTGCCATCCGGTTATGAATCGATAACCAAGAATGAGGCCCACGAAGCTGCCGCGTCCGCCGCGCGTAAAGCGCTGGAAATCAATCCTGCCCTGTCATTGCCTCATGCGGTGCTTGCCCAGGTCAGCTTGCGGAAAACGGATTATGCGCAGGCCTTGCAAGAATACGACCTCGCAATTGGCCTGGATGAGCACGATGCGACGGCATTGCTTTGGCGTGGGATATGGTCGCAAGGACTCGGCTATATCGAAGAGTCGCTCGAATACTTGTACAAGGCGCAGAGTCTGGACCCCGCCAGCGGGATCAATAACGATTTTCTCGGTACTTCGCTGTTTATCCTGGGTCGGCGCGAAGAAGCCATGGTTTATCTCTCAGTTGCCTATGAACATGGCAGGCCCATCGGTTACCTGCCTTTTTACCAGGGATTGGAATCGAGCGGAAAGATGGCCGCTATCGGTGTATTGGCAAATCGTCTGTCGGATGAAGAAAGCACGCTGGTACCCTATTTCATGAGAATCTTCGATAAAAACGGCGATAGAGAAAAAGCCAAGCGGCGGTTTTTTTCCGAGCTGGACAAAAAACCGGCTTTAGCCCGGGCCGTTTACGAGGACGCGGAATTGCTTGCCTTGATCGGCGAGTATGAGCGGGCGGCAAACGCAGTGGATTTTGCCGGTGGCGTCGGTTTTGTCCGCCTTTGGTGGCCTTTTCATCGGGACTTTCGACGCTCGCCATATTTCAAAGCCATGGTTCGTGAGCGGAAAATGCCGGCCTATTGGCGCGAACGCGGCTGGCCCGATCTTTGTTACCCGGTCGGCGATGACGATTTCGAGTGCGACAAAACGCTCTGATTTAACCACTTGCCCGCGGCGTTGTCCTATCTTCCGATCGAGCGATTTCCCCACAGACAAGGAATAAATCATGACTGACGGAAATCTTTCAGGCTTTGTCGGCAACAAGGCGCACTGGCCTCTCGCGGTTCTCCGCGTCTATACAGGTGTTTTTTTCCTGATCTACGGCTAAGGCAAGTTACAGCGCGGCGGAGGGTTCGCCAAGGGCCTGGGCTTTTTCGGCGCGATGAACCACGACGTGGTGTGGATGAGCATCCTGCTGGTCCTCGCCCTGATGAAAGCCGGGCATGTCTATGGCCTGGACGCGCAATTGAAGAACAGGCACCCGTTCCTGGCCTGAGTCGCGGAGAGCCCATACACGGCACAGGATAAGATTCCTGGCGTTGTTATCAGGGCATCCCGTGGATTCACCTGCTATTCTCTGGGCGGGGAGTTCTTGATGTCTTCACTATCGGGTTTCATTCAAGAGTTAAGCCGGCGCAACGTGTTCAAGGTTGCAGCGGTCTACGTGGTCACAGCCTGGCTGGTCATGCAAATCGCCGACACCATGTTCCCGGCCTTCCA
>JACZVC010000046.1 GCA_022572885.1 Pseudomonadota bacterium
TGGCACCACGCGCAGGCCGGTTTCAGCCTGGCGCAAATACTGGACGAGTTGGGCGATTATCCGGAGGCATTCGAGGCCGCAACCCGGGCAAACCAGATTCGCGGCGGACGATTTGATTCCGGTGCGCATACGCGTTGGGTGGATCGCGTAATCGAAAACGCCACGACGACCGCCGGCGAGGGCGCCGAAACCGACCGCAGACCGGTGTTTATAATCGGTATGCCACGATCCGGGACCAGCCTGCTCGAGCAGATAGTGTCCGGGCACAGTGCGCTATACGCGGCCGGAGAATTACCTTTAATTGGCGATATCGCCTCGCGCACGACAGCCTGGCTCAACGGCGGCAGCGATGCAGGGGAGTTGGCCGGTCTGGGCAGAACATACCTGGGATCGCTGCCGGCAGAAGCAGGGGACGCATCGTTCGTTAGCGACAAAATGCCGCTCAATTTTCTTTACCTGGGGTTGATCGCGACGATCCTTCCGGGCGCCAGGGTCATTCATTGCCTGCGCGATCCGCGGGATGTGGCGGTGTCGTGTTACTTTCAGGATTTTGTCGATCCGGCGCTTGCTTTCAGTTTTGATCTGCGGCAGACGGCCAACTATTACCGGGATTACTGGCGCCTGATGGCGCACTGGCGGGAACGACTCGCCCGGCCGATCCTCGAAGTCCATTACGAAAACCTGGTTGGCGACATCGAGAAGCAGACACGGCGGGTTCTCGATTTTCTGGACCTGCCGATGGAGCAGGCCTGTCTGTCTTTCCATGAACGCAAACGAGAGGTGAAAACGGCCAGCCATGCCCAGGTCAGGCGTCCTCTGTACCAGGACTCGGTGGGCCGTTACCGAAATTACCAGGGGCAGATAAAGAGGCTCTTTTGCGACCCCCTCGCAGACATTATCGAGCAATACCAGGCGAGTCTCGAAGGGCGGGATTAGGTATTGACCTTGTCGATGGTATGGGTAGGATTGCCATCCTGTCCGCAACATGCGGGCCAACCCGGAGGTTTTGATGGAGCAGTTATTGCCTGAGCAGGCCCGCGCCCGGTTACTGGATGCCGTTCAGCATGAACAGGCCGGCCGTCTCGACGATGCGGAACAGATTTTGAAGACCCTGCTGGAAATCGATCCCAGCGAGGTGCGTTGTCTTTGCCTAATGGGCCGTGTTCAGCGTCGGTTGCAAAAGTACGCTGAAGCGGCCCGTTATCTGAACGCTGCACAGGCGATGGCGCCATCGGCCCCGCCGGTAAGCTATGAACTGGCCAGGCTGGCGACCGACCAGGGTGACCTGAAGGCAGCGATCGGTTATCTGAAGCACCTGACGCAGCTAAAGCCGATGGTTGGCGACAATTGGTTTGACCTGGGTTATGTGCTGGAGATGGCCGGCAGATGGAGCCAGGCGATCGATGCGTTCCGCCGGGCCATCCAGTTAGGGGACTCCAATAACGAAGAAACCTATACGCACCTCGGTTCGGTCCTGGCGCAGGACGGCCAGGAAGCGGCAGCCAGGGAAAACTACCAGAAAGCGCTGGAACTGAATCCTGAGCATGCGTCGGCCATGTATGGTCTGGGTATTGTGATCACGGCATTTGGCGAATTCGAGGAAGCCAGCCAGTGGTTTCGGCGGGCAGCGCGCCGAGACCCGAACCTGGTCGAGGTCTATCAGCAACTCGCCGCGGTTCGCCGTTTCGAATCGGTGGACGATCCGGACATCGTGTTGATGACGGAGCTACTGGCCGCGCCGGAGCGCGATGATCTCAGCCGCGAAAAATTGCATTTCGCACTTGGCAAAACCTTCGATGACTGCGGAGAGCATGATCGGGCTTTCGAACATATCAGCGCAGCGAACAGGCTGAAACGGGATCGCAAGGGCGGGTTCGATATCGAAAGCCACCGGGACCTGGTCGGCAGGATTATTACGACCTTTGACCAGGAGTTCTTTGCAGGATTTGGCCCGCGCGGCAGTCAATCGAAGCAACCTGTGTTTATCGTTGGCATGCCCAGGTCGGGCACCTCACTGATCGAGCAAATTCTGGCCAGTCATCCCAGGGTGAATGGCGCCGGCGAGTTGCGTTTCATCGAGCAGGCGAGCCGAACCCGGGTCGCTTTGTACCCCGATCTGGTATCCACGCTCGACGCACCGGCCCTGGAGGCCGTCGCCGAGGATTACTTGAAGAACCTGAGAGAGCGTGGCGGTAATATCCGGCATATCACCGACAAATACCCCGCCAATTTCCTGCACATCGGGTTCATCCGGCTACTGTTTCCAAAAGCAAAAATCATCCACTGTCGCCGGAATGCGATAGACATTTGTTTGTCGATATATTTCCAGGATTTTGCGACTGCTAATTTCTATGCCAATCGGCTTGAGGATATCGGTAGTTATTATCAGTGTTATCAACGCATTATGGATCACTGGATGGAACAGGGCAGCGAGCTGTTGCTGACGGTCGACTACGAAGAACTGACGTCGGATCTGGAAGGCCAGGTGCGCATTATGATCGAGTGGCTGGACCTAGAATGGGACCCTGCTTGTCTGGATTACACGAGTAACCGGCGGGCGGTATCGACCTTGAGTCGCTGGCAGGTCAGGCAGCCGGTTTACCAAAGCTCCGTGGAACGCTGGCGCCGGTATGAAAATCACCTGGGCGTGTTACTTGAGTTGTTCCCGAACCAGAATTAACCGGCAGGCTGGCTTTTTTTAACCATGCAATTGAAGGCCACGACGATGCGCTCTCGCTTCCCCATATAAGTGAAGATTTCATGATCGACGTAGGAAGGGAAAATCAGCAGGCGGCCAGCTTCGTGATCGATCTGGTATCCGCCAAACCGGGCAGGTAATTTCAGGCGATTGTTGGCGGCATCGCGGTACTGATCCGCGAGGCCACGTGTATCATGAAATCGTACCGCGCCGCTTTGCGGGAACTCAGCCGGTGAGTCGCCGGGGTCTACGCAAAAGATTCCCGACCAGCTCGCATTCTGGTGGTGGTGCAAGGCCTGGAAGCCACCATGTTTCGTAATGTGAAACCAGGCGTGATAATCGAAAACCAGTTTCGAAAATTCATCCTCCGAATAATCGGACAGTTCAAAAATTACGCTGGCCAGCGCGCGATGGCAAAAGGCGGCGAGTTCCTTTACCGGCTCGTCTTGCCAATTGAAAAGATCGAACCGGCTTTCAAACAGGTCGCCGAACTGGGTATCGCGTCTGATTTTATTACGGACTTCATGGTCTTCTGCCGCTTTTTTCAGGAACAAGGTGCTCAGTCGTGCGCACAAGTCCTCGTGGTCATCCATTCTGAAATCCACCAGCGGGACTGAGAAAAGGTATCCGATTTTCATGGCATCGCCCCGTAAAGTGTCGTGGCCGGATAATCAGGCATCGCAATCGATCACCGGATGATCCGGGTCAATAATCCTCTTTGATTGCGCTTATCAGCGGCGCGAGATGTTTCTCATAACGGCGCCAACGTCCCACCGATGTCTTGTACACGGGTTGGCGAACTTGTACCAGGCTCGAGGTGCTGACGCGGCGTTTGTTCTTGTAAAACTCAAGACAGGCGTCGTCCCATGCCAAACCGAGGTGCGCTATCAGAGTTCGCGCCTGTTCCTCGGTATTCTCAACCAGTTCCTCGTAAACAACGTCCAGGATCCGCCCCGGCATGACCTTGTGCCAGTGCGCCATCAAGTCCTGGTAGGTTCGATAAGTGCCGCCGAGTTCATGCAGGTCTCGGGTAAAGCCTCGATCGCTACCGAACGATGTCATGAAACAGGAAACGCACGTATCGAGCGGGTTTCGCCGGCAGTGAATGATCCTCGCATTTGGCAGCATCAGCTGAATGATTCCGGCCAGCGTATAATTGAACGGCAGCTTGTCGGTTATCCGTAATGCCTCCCACGATCTCTGGGTAATCGTTTTGACGTACTGATTGCCGATAAATTCCCATGCTCCCGGTTCAACCTGGTCGATGTTTTCCGGCAATTGTGCACGAGGCGGCAAAAAGCTGGTTATCTGCTCGACCGTGCGCCACAGGTCATTCAATTCGCCGGCGCCATGAACCTGCGGGTGGCTGGCGATTATCTGTTCAACCAAAGTTGTCCCGGAGCGCGGCATTCCGATAATAAAAACCGGCAGCTCAGACGGATTGCCGCAACCTTTGAATTTTTCAAACAGCTCCGGGGTGAAAGTCTTGATGATTCTTCTGGTGTTGTTGCGTTCGGTTTCCAGCGTGAACGGCATGCCCTGGCGGCGCTTGAGATTGGCTTCTGTGTAATGGTGAAATGCCTGGTCATAATCCTCGCTGCTGTCATATGCGCGTCCCATGGCAAAATGTAGATTTCCCAATTCCCGGTCGGGAAGGTCTGTGCGATTCAGGGCTTCCTGCATTTTTTCAACCAGCCCCGGTTGCTGCTCGAATCCGGAAATCATCGAAATACCGTAATACGCTGAGCCCAGGGTCTCCGGAATATCCACTGCGCGCAGAAAAGCCTCTTGCGCTTTCTCAAAATCACCCATATTCGACAGCGCGGCGCCGAGTTGAGTATAAATCTGCTCATTGTCAAGCCCGAGATCGATGGCTTTGTAAAGTTCGGCCGCACTTTCTTCCTGCCATTGCAAAGAATGCAGGACTTCTGACAACTCCGCATGATATTGCGCGGTGTTCGGAGCCAGCGTTTGTGCTCGCCGGAGATAATCGGCAGCGTCGGCCATCCGGCCGTCCGTATAGGCTATGCGTGCCAGCATATGTAATGCTCTGTGTTCATCGGGGTTACGCTCGAGAATCATGCTGGCTACTTCGTCCGCCTCGGCCCGGCTCCCTTCTGCAAACAACTGCCGTGCCCGCGCCAGCTCTTGTTCCGTTTCCGTGTTCGACATCGGCGGACGCAGCGAACCTGCCGGGACCGCGGTGACATCGAAAGCGATGCTGATGCGTGGCTGGTCGCCGGCAAAGGGTAGGGTGCGATGATAGAAATACGATGGGAACAGATACATACGTCCCGGGACAGGCTCCAGGTGCTTTGACGGCATCGGCTTGTCCTTGCGCAGGTGCTCGGGCGCGCCGCAAAACTCGATCCAACCCGCGTTTTCCAGGTTGCTGTCCTGTTCCGGTACCTGTACGTAATAGACGCCGCTCAGCCATGCGGCCGGATGAATATGCGGTAGCTGGTGGCCTTCCCGGTTGAGGATCGTTACCCATGCGGTCAATCGCCAGTGTTTGGGTTTGCGGGACAGGAACGGGTGATCGGTATCGTCCGGGATTCGGTCAATGTACGCTTCCACGGCTACACAGATCTGTTTTTCCAGGTGCGCGACAGGGCCTTTAGGCTCAACCAGCAATTCGCCACTTTGCCGCCCTTTCTTCGTCGACTTCGTCGTCGGTTCGAAAACCAGGCTGGGATGACTGAGCGTGTGCCTGGCCAGGTCGGTGTTGAATCCTTTCAGCGTGTCTTTGTCCCCGGCGGGGCCCGGCGCCAGATTCGCTTGAGGCGGTTCGATATCGGTCGCCCTGACCAGGGAGAAATCCAGCAGGCGGTCTCTTTCCCCGGTCTCACCGAGTTCGTTGCTTGCGATGGCAATCAGGGCAAAGGCGGCCTGGTTCCCGCTGTCGAACTGCAGAGACCGACGCGCCGCAGCCAGCGCCTCCTCGGACTTACCTTGTTCCAGCAGAGTCTCTGTCAGGTTCGCCCAGGCGTTGGCAAAGTGTGGGTTCAATTCGGTTGCGCGGCGGTAATGGTGTTCTGCTTCCTGCAGATTTCCCAGTGAGTGCAGAGCCATACCCAGATTGGAATGCATGTCCGGCTCGTCCGGTTGTATTTCCAGGGCCTTCCGCAGGCTGTCCGCGGCTTCCTGCGATCTGCCCAGCGCACCCAGCGCCGCTCCAAGGTTTGAATAAACCTCCGCGGAGTCCGGCCGCAAGGCCAGGGCATTACGGTATTCGCCGACAGCTTCCTCCAGTCGGCCAGCCAGCCTGTAATCATTGGCAAGACTGAAACGAGAAGCAAAGGAATCGGGGTTGAGGTGTACGGCATGCAGATTGCACCGTATTGCGGCATCGTATTTTTTCAGGGATTCATAGACGACGCCGAGATTATGGTAATAGTCGGGGTTGTGCTGGTTGACCTTGATTGCCTTGCGGATCAGGTCGATTGCGCTCGCGCTTCGTCCTGCTTGCTGCGCGATCAGGCCAAGCAGATGCAGAGCATCCGGCTGATTTGGCTCTGCCTGTAAAACCTGCCGGTATAGCGATTCGGCGCCGGCATAATCCTGCGCGTTCTGACGGCGCATGCCTTCTTTCAATTTGCTGACCAGGAACCCGGCCAGAGCAGGGTCTTGTTGCTGTTGATTTTCTTCCTGCAAAATATGAACCTTGTCTGGGTTGAGATGATCAGTGCATGTCGGTCCAGGTCCTGATCAGTAGTTGTTCGTATGCCGCGGCATACAGCCAGAAAACGTAATTCTCTTTCTGACCGAGAATTTCGGCCCAGGCAGTAGCGTCCTCGGGGCAGATTCCTATTATGCCTGTACTGCTTCGGCGTTTGCACGGTTTCCAGGAGCAAAAAAATGGCCCGGTTTCCCGGGCCATTTTTCGCTTTCCAGCTAACCACTAATGAACAGCGGCTTCCGTTTTTACAGATCCTGCGTGTAACGGATATACGGCACCCGGCCATATATGTCGTGCAGCTGGTTGCTGTAGAACGGATGCGGCAGCTGGGTTGACAGCGGTGGATCCTTGTCGAAGAGGTTCCGCGCACCAATCGTCAGCCGGCCATTCCACGGTGTGGCCCAGTTCAGCTGGAGATCCCAGGTGGTCCAGTCATCCAAGATGACACCACCACCGACTGGCGTAGAGTTGATGTAGTTGCCAATCAAGGTGGCAGAGTAGTCGGACAACGACCAGTTCAGGTTCCACTGGATGCGATCATCCGGCGAGAACGCGACGTCATTGAAGCCCGAGCCATCATTGGTGTCGAACACGTAGTTATTGACATGGCTCCAGTTGAGCTGCGTTGTGAAGTCGCCAATGCCACCAGCCGAGAAGCTGTAACGCAGATCGAGATCCAGACCATTGGTCTTGGTGCCCGCCAGGTTAAGATTTTGGGCAAAAATAACGTCGATCCGACCACCGCCACCACGGATAACTTCTGCGCTGCCCATATTGATCAGTTCCGCATCCAGGATGGTCTGCAACGGCAACGCCGTAATCTGGTCGACCAGATCGATTGAGTAGTAATCGAGGCTGATAGACAGATCGTCGATCGGGTTGAAGACGATGCCAACGTTGAAGCCCTCAGACAGTTCCGCATTCAGATTCACGTTACCACCAGTGAAGTTCTGATACTGCGTGGTCAGACACGCATGGCCTATCGGCAGGTCGGTTACAGGTATTGCGGATCTACCGGTGACCGGATCACCTTCCGCTGTAGCCGCACAACGAACGGCGTCGATAGCGCCGTTAAAGCTCTGTGCAGGCGAGCTGTACAACTGGCTCATGCTCGGCGCGCGGAAGCCCTCACCCCAGCTGGCCCTGAGCAACAGGGTGTCGGTCGGACGAAAGCCCACCGCGATCTTCGGATTGACCGTCGTACCGAAATCGTTGTAGCTGTCGAAACGACCAGCCAGGCTGAGTTCAATATCTTCGGTAATCGGCAGACTGGTCTCTGCGTAGAATGCCAGGACCGAGCGCGAACCTTGGACGTCAGCGCCACCAGCGGAGCCATCAACGTTACCCGCATTCTGCTGCGCATCGTAATCCTGGCTGAACTTTTCGTCACGATACTCCGTACCGAGAACCACCGGTACCGGGCCGGCCGCCATCTGGAAAGCATCCCAGGTGGCCGTAAAGTCACCGGAAGCGATGCGGTGGGCCTCGTTGTGGAAGCCCGATGTAGCAAAGCCAGCAGCGACGGTAGCATCGGTGGGTCCATTGACGCCGAGGATGTCGAACGTCTCATCATCGATAACGGCCTGCAGGCCGCTGCGGAAGGAAAGGCCATCGGAGGTGTCGTCGTTGGTCTGTCTGGAGTACTGGAAGCCAGTATCCCAATCGAGGCCGCCAAACATATCCGAGCTGCCTTCGAAGCCGATCAGGTAGTCGTACAGGATCGTGGTGACGTTGCTGTCACGGAAACCACCCGGAAGGTTCCGATAGAAGATGCTCAGGTCAAACGGTCCCACGACATCCGCAATGCCATCGCCAGTATCGAAGACACCATCCGTACCCGGGTCACCCATAGCGTCAAAAAGGTCTAAATCGTCTGGAAGGTCGAATTGCGACAAATCGTTGCAGGGTGTTGACCCATCGATCTGCACGACACACGGAACCACGTTTCCTCCCCCTACTTGGCCGGTCGGATAATTACCTGGCGCGGTCGGGTTGTTCGCGTTTGCCGCACTCATCGAAGGCAGGAACGGTGAACCACCGACGATCGGCGCAGGCGCATAACGACCGAACGACTCGGTCCGTGAGAACGTACCGCGGGCGAAGAAGTTGAGGTCTTCGTTAACCTGGTAGTTGCCGTTCACGAACATCGTGTCGCGGGTCAGGCTGGCTTCATTGGCTGAAGTCGCTGCGTAGTTGAAGTTACACAGTCCATTGCCCCCCGTGTTGATTACTGAAATCGGGAACAGTGGATCGGTGCCCAGGGCGCTCGGGCAGCGGGCATCCGGGAAGGTGCCAAGAGTAAAGACCGAGTCACCATTGTTGTCGACAGTGCCAGCCGGTGCAACTAACGATAAGCTACCCGGGAAACCGAACGCGCTCAGACCTGTACCAGTGAACGACCGATTGCGGTTGAAGATGATTTCGGATTCACTGTGGTCCAGCGAGAAGGTGATGTTGCCTTTACCCGAGGTAATGCCGCCGACGATGCTGTAAGCATTCTCATCACCACCGTCTTGGGTTGGACGGCCGATCGCGGCAGATATCTGCAGACCCTCGAAATCCTTCCGCATGATAATGTTAACCACACCACCAACGGCGTCAGCGCCGTAGATCGCCGAAGCGCCATCACGCAGTATTTCGATACGCTCTACCGCGGCGATGGGAATGGTGTTCAGGTTCTGTGACGAACCGGCGCCAAAGGTTGGCGAACCGGCAATGCGGCGTCCGTCCAGCAGCACCAGAGTACGGGTTGGACCCAGGCCGCGAAGGCTGATTGTCGCCTGCGACTGGGCGGAACTGCCGGAACTCTGACGGAATGAACCGAACTGGTTGTATGAAGATTGGCGTAGCACATCGGCTACGGAGATATCGCCAGAATTTTCAATGTCGGCACGCGTAATGATAGCAACCGGTGATGGACCTTCGACGTCGACCCGCTTGATGCGGGATCCGGTGACCTCGATAAGTCCCTGTTCAGCAACGTCCTCGTCGTCCTGGGCAAAAGCCATGGACGGTATACTCGCAAA
>JACZVC010000047.1 GCA_022572885.1 Pseudomonadota bacterium
TCGATGGCGGCGAGGCCGTGGTCAGCGGTTTCGAGTTATCGGCTGGCTACGAATTCGACGACCTGTTCAACCGCGGCTGGAGCGTGCCGGTCAGCCTGGTATGGACGCTGACCAACCAGTTCGAGTTCCGCAACAGTTTTGACAGCGGCTTCGGCCCGTGGGGCGATGTGATGGGCGGTTACGAAATGCCGTACATTCCCAGGAACCAGGGACAACTGGCCATCGGCCTGGTTGGCAGCAAGTTCGGTCTGCACTTGAAAGCGGGTTACCAGGACGAAACCCGCGCCGTGGCCGGTAGCGGGCCGATCCTGGCCGGTGAAGGCACGGACTCGAAATGGGTGCTCGACGTTTCGGCGGACTATGCGCTGACCCCGAAGCTCGATCTTTTCCTGCGCGTGGAAAACCTGCTGGACGAGACCTATATCGCGGCGCTGCGGCCAGCCGGTCTGCGGCCCGGCAAGGACAGATCGGCATTCGTAGGTTTTCGAATCGACCTTTAGGAATCCTTTTCAATAGCAACATGCCGGCCCGGCGAATCCTGTATTCGTCGGGCCGGTTGTTTTTGGCCGCCACAACCTAGCCTTTTGGTGGCCAATACTTGTCCTGGTTATATTCACGGGTCGCGGACGCCAGAAATTTCTATGCTCTTCCGCCAATAGCGAAGTGTTCAAGCGCGTGCTATAAATGGGACAGACGGAATATTCAAGGGATTTCGTAGTGCGTTCCTTAAAACTTTGTCGCTCGGTTTCAAGTTAGGAGCCCCATAATGGCTTCTAACAAGAAACAGGTGCGGCCGTGAAAAATCGATCACTGATCCGTAAATCTGGCAGGCCGGCTGCTCCAAATTCATTTCTTTTGCTGCTTTGTTCCACTGCTTTGTTTTCCGCATGCGAGCCTGCGACCATTGATGAACTTCCGACCAATGAAAAACCCATCGGCCTTGAAGACGTCGCGGAAACAGAGACTCAAGATTCCTTAGTAGAAACAGAAGATTCGGAACATTCATTTTCCGGCGAGTGGCAAATACTGGATGGTTTTCGAAAAGTATGTGACGGATACCTGACGAGACCCGGGGGGGATGATTATTGCCAAAAGGAAATACCTGCGGACTGGGTACCTTTTGTATTTGAAGGAAAAACCTATTATATGCAACCACTCTCCGGCCGAAAGTCTGGCGAGGGCGAATGAGTTCGCCAAGCAATCTGAGACCGGCGATGGTAGATGCTGCGGAAACCTGCAGCACCGGGAAATCAGCCATTCAACCAAGACCTTTCCTATCCTGGAATTTAACAGCTAAAGCATTCGACGGCGTTTCCTGCCGCTGTTGCCGATGCGACCAAAGCCGGAGGATCAGCCCGTAAATACATCGGTTCAAGTCATTACGATTTCCGGACTGATCTGGGCTTTGCTGCCGGTTGCCATCGTCGTCGGCATATTGTTTCGCTGGACGACCACCGGACCCACCGCGGTTTATGCGGTCGCGCGGATGCTGATTCAGCTGCTGCTGATCGGATTTGTGCTGGTCTATATTTTCGATACCCATCAGCCCGGCATTATCATCCTGATCCTGGCGGTCATGCTGGTAGTTGCCAGCTGGATCGCCATACGGCCATTACGGCACAAGCAGCCTCACCTGTTCAGAAACGCGTTCATTGCCATTACGGTCAGCGGGGCCCTGACACTCGCGCTGGTAACGCAGGTGGTCCTCGGAATCGAGCCGTGGTTTTTGCCGCGTTACATGGTGCCACTTGCCGGCATGATATTTGCCAATTCGATGAACGCCGTCAGTCTCGCGGCGGAGAGATTCGAGGCGGAGCGGGACCGGGACGTCGGCTACGCGGAAGCACGCAGCACGGCATTACAGGCATCATTAATTCCCATCATCAATACACTGTTCGCCGTGGGCCTGGTATCGCTACCGGGCATGATGACCGGGCAGATTCTCTCCGGCGTATCGCCGTTTGTAGCGGCCAGGTACCAGATCGTCGTGATGTGCATGATTTTTGGCAGCGCCGGAATTTCATCGTCCATTTATTTGGCGCTGGCCAAAAAGACGAAATAGCGAAACCGGATGCAATCAGCTCATGTGGGATGCACAGATACAATCTCTCGATGCTGACCGTATCCAGAAGATCAGGATTACGCGAAACGAAGAGCCGGTGCGGTATTCCAGTGTCGTAGAGGCATGGCAGGATGATGAAGAGTTCCGCAGCTTTTTCATATCTCTAGTCGCCCAGGCACCGTTTCAAGCATTCTACTGGGAGACGCCGCCAGTCACGTCCGCCACCTTCGACCAGGAATTCGAGTTTGTACTTGTGGACAGCTCGCAACTGCGCAATGTGCGCGCGGACCCGCTAACCTTTGCCAGCTATTTCGAATCATCGGATGTCGATGACGACATCGTTACTTTTTGGAATCTGGGCAAGGATGCGTTGCTGGTCGTGCCGTGCCCGGTTGGATCCGACCCGGCGTACGCCCACCTGGCCGAATTCACCCGCAACGCACCCGTTGCACAGCAACATGCGTTTTGGAAACATGTAGGGAACGCGGTTCGAGAGCGCCTCAGTGACCGGCCCTTGTGGTTGAGTACCGCGGGAACCGGCATATTCTGGCTGCACGTGAGACTGGACAGCCACCCCAAGTACTATACTCACGACCCTTACCGGTCATGCTGACTATATAGCTTTCAGTTGTGCCGCCATATCGGCTTCGATCTCTGCGACCATTGCCTGAAATTCCAGCTCATCGCGGATGGATTTCAGATTGGGGTCGTGCTTGAGGTAATACCACCAGGACGCACGCCAGCCATCGTCGATGGCTTTCCTGAGTGCCGCCAGCGCTTTGCCTGTCTCTCCGCGCAACGCATAAATAAGGGTATCCGCGATCCAGTACCCACCCTGGCCGAGACGTGGGATCGTTTGAATAAATGCCATGCACTTATCCAGAAGAGCGTCCGCCCGTCCTTGTTCCCCGAGTTTCATTAATACCAGGGAAAAATCGATGGCGGCCTGGAAATTGATTCTGTTTATCTGCAAGTCTTGGTCATTCAGATAAGCTCGGGGAAACTGTTCATACCGGGCGCGGGCCTCGCCGAAACGTCCTGCGCGCAAATCCTCATTGCGCAGCAAAGCCAGTGCCGCCCAGCCCCACCAGACGTTGGGCTCCGCCGCGAGGGCCTTGCCGGCGTATTCATAAACCGCGGAGTTGTCGCCCTGGTTCAAGGCCAGAAACGCCCTGGCAACATTTGGTCTATAGGTTGCTGGCCCTAGCTCTAGGGCCTTGGTAATCCGGCGCCCGGCCTCCATATCGTCACCCAGATCCAGTCGGAGCATGCCGAGATAGGCCGGATAATTCGGGCTTGCGGGTGAAACCGATACGGCTTTTTCAAACCACGGCATCGCTTCAGCCAGTCGTCCGTAGGACTCCCAGAAAATGTAACCAATAATCGGATAAACGGCGGCGAAGCCCGGTTCGATCTCGATCACCCGTTTATACTGCGCCAAAGCCTCGTCAAAGCTCCCTTGAACGTCCAGATAGATGCCGAGATTGATGTTGATCGCAGGTGACAGTGGGTCCAGTTCCGCAGCTTTCTTACCGAGTGCAGCCGCCTCATCGACGCGGTCCAGTTGATTGATCAACAACTCACCGTACCAGTGATAGGCCGTGGCATAATTTGGATTCAGCTCAAGTGCGCGTTTGAAGGTCTGCTCCGATTTTGCGAATTCATTCCTGAATTCCTGCAAAGCAGCCAAAGAAGTATGGGCCTCGCCCGATCGCTCATCCAGCTCCAACGCCTTCTTGATGACGGGCTCGCCCTTTTCCACCATCGCAACCATCGTCATGTTGCCATAATGGGCCTGCATCAAATAACTGTCTGCCAGACCGACATAGGCCAGCGCAAATTCTGGGTCAAGTTCGATCGCATGCTGAAAATGTTCGACGGCTTCGGCTACGTGCTGGGTTGTTCTTAATGCCATGCGTTGTTTGCCGAGAAAATACGCTTCCAGGGCAGCCATGTTTTCAGTGGGAATATGCGAGAGTCTATCCTGCTCGTCCGGTGACAGTGTGGCCCGCAGTGCTTTAGCAATGGCGGCGGATATTTCTCCCTGAATTGCAAAAATATTTTTTGCGGTCAGTTCCCGGTCATAAACTTCGGCCCAAAGATGTTCGTCCGTCGTGGCATCGATCAGCTGAACATTAATGTGCACACGGTCTCCCGACCGCTGAACAGCACCTTCGAGTACGCTCGACACGCCCAGCTCCCTGGCAATTTGCGGGATGGTCTTCGTCGTATCCCGATATTGCATCACCGAAGTTCGCGAGATCGTTTTTATCGAGCCGATTTTTGATATGCAGGTCAGGAGATCGTCGTGTATACCGACAGTAAACGGCTCGTTCGCGGCATCCCGGCTGAGATTCTCGAACGGCAGCACCGCGATGGACTTTCGGTCGGTGATTGGCATGGCCGCAGGCTCGATCTGGCCGGATTCATCCGTCAGAGCCTCTTCAGTGCCGGTATCCCTTTTAATGCCATCTGGTGTTAGCTCAAAGGCCCACGCCAATATCACTGCCAGCGGGAATCCGAGGATTACAAAAAATGTGAATACTTGCAGAATCCACTCGGGCGAATTGAATATAGGCAAAACGACCGAGGATATTTCCACCAGCAGCCAGCCGACCCCGGCATAGACCACCGCAACACGAAAGACCTTGCGGCGTCGTAACTCTTTGATCAGCTGTGAGATGCCTGCCATTTACGCTCCCGGAACCAAGGGTTAAGGATAACAGCACGTAGCGGGTAACGTCGCCGCACTCTATCGTTAAAAAATCGCTCCAGAAGATTTTTTCGAACCACTTGGCACCTTTTTTGTTTTGGAAACGAGGTTCGCTTTCGATCCAAGCTGGATATCTGAAGCTGGTGGCGTAC
The DNA here is from genome assembly GCA_022572885.1 of Pseudomonadota bacterium. Lineage (NCBI taxonomy): Bacteria > Pseudomonadati > Pseudomonadota > Pseudomonadota bacterium. Next base: position 4,928 of record JACZVC010000047.1, read on the forward strand.
AGTAGGCCCAGCCAAAGAGGGAATCAGAACATGAAACAAAGAATATCACTGTTGTGTGTGCTGGTAATTGCCACCGGTTTCGGATTCGCAAGTGCCGAAGATTCGAGCATGAGCTTCTTCCTGACCAGTGAAGGTCCGGGGGACGGGGCAAATCTTGGTGGTCTGACCGGCGCTGACGCGCACTGCCAGGCACTCGCCGAATCCGTCGGCGCCGGCGGAAAAACCTGGCGCGCGTATCTGAGTAGCGCCGGTGCAGAAGGCGAGCCTGCGATTAATGCTCGCGACCGGATAGGCACGGGGCCGTGGTCAAATGCGAACGGGGTGCAGGTAGCGACAGATGTCGTTGATCTGCATAGCGACAAAAACAACCTCAGTAAAAACAATTCGATCAGTGAGAGCGGCGATGTCATCAATGGCCGCGGGGACAAACCGAATCGCCACGACATCCTGAGCGGATCGAATCTCGACGGTACTGCATACACGGATGGTCAGGACCATACGTGCCGGAACTGGACCTACAGTGAAGCCGATGGCAGTGCACAGGTAGGCCACCACGACCGCACGGGTGGCGGTGCGAATCCGACGTCCTGGAACAGCGCACACGGCTCGCGTGGCTGTGGTCAGAGTGACTTGCGAGGCACCGGCGGAGATGGGTTGTTTTATTGTTTCGCGACCGATTGAATGCACTGGTGAGCAAGGCCAACGAATTATTTGCTTGTTAGTTACTTGCACGCGTCAAATTTGGGCTGTTTGTGATGAAATTCTGCCAACCTGGCAATTGCTCACAAACGGTGCTGGTTTTGAATTACTCAGGCAGCGCCACGTTAAACTCGATGGCTGCCAACTGCTCGGGCGCAGCGCCAATTTCCAGCAAAACCTCGTGCCAGCGGGGATTGTCATGCAGCTTTTGGTACAGCGGATTGGTTGCGGCATCTCCAACCGATCCCGGGTAAACTTCGGTCGCAAGCCTCATAAACCGGCACGCCTCATCGGCGTTGCCGAGCCATGCGTATAACCGAGCAAGTCCGTACGGCCAGATCTTTTCATTGTCTTGCACATCGAGTAATTCCCGTAACGCCGCTGCCGATTCTTCCTCGCGACCCAGATCGTGCAGCGCCAGGATGGTGCCGTGTAGCCGGTAGGGTGCATGAATCTCCAGTTCAAAATCTGCAAGTGCACCGGCCGGGTCTCCCGCCACCAATTTGATGAGACCGGATTTCCATCTGCCGCTTTCCGCATCTGGATTCAGGCTGATTGCTATTGCATGACTACGCAGCGCGTCTTCAATACGCCCGGCTACCAGGTAGGTCCAACCAAGGTTCCAGTGAATCCAAAGGTTGAGAGGATCGCGTTCCGCGAGATACTCGTAGATGCGAATCGCCAGGTCGAATTTGCCAAGGTCTGAGGCGACAAGCGCTGATCCGAAAAGAGCTTCTAAATTGGACGGATCGATCACAAGGACATCTTCAAGCAGTCTGGCAGCAGCGACAACCTCTTTGCCGAAAAACATCTGCATTGCAATGACTGCATTTAGCTTCGGGTTGTCCGGATCCAGCGCCAATATGCTGTCACGTGTTTCGAAGTACAGCACTCTCAGCTCATCTCTCTCTTTCCAATCGCTTTCGATTTGTGGGGAGACATAGACCAACATCAATTCGACAAGCGCATCGACATAGGTCGGATCGATTTCCAGCGCCCGCTTCAGCATTGCTTCCGCTTTCGGAAATTCATCCACAATTTGCAGTTTGACAATTTGTTTTGCCTGCAAATAGAGCGCGTACGCGAGCACATTCGCCCGGGTAGCCTTCGGCAGCTCGCCCAGCAATGTTATACGCAGCTGATCAACCACCTTGGCAGCCACATCGTCCTGGATTGCGAAAATGTCATCCAGCGGCCGATCATAAGTCTCCGACCACAAATGCGTATCGGAACGCGCTTCGATCAGCTGCACAGTAATGCGAACCTGGTTGCCGGCTTTGCGCACCGATCCTTCCAGGATGTAGGCGACATTGAGCTTCTCCGCGACCTCCGGGATATTGATGTCATCGCCCCTGAACGCGAAGGCGGAAGAACGGGAGGTGACCCGTAATTGCGGGATTTTGGCGAGCAGATTCAGCAGTTCTTCAGAGATGCCATCGGCGAAATACGCTTGTTCGGGATCCGAACTCATGTTGACGAACGGCAAGACGGCGATGGACTGGTCACCATAGGACTCCACCAGCGCCTCGGTGCGTCCTTCCTGACGCGCAGTCTCGGCGATGGACGCTTCCCTGGACTCCGACAGCACGAATTTGTCGAAGGCAAAATACGCCAGGGCCAGCGCCAGTACTATCATGATGACGCGGTCCAGCGTCTTGGCGGTCCGCACCGTAGTCAGCTGACTGCGGTCTATGTCCTTCTCTTTCTTAAAACCCTCGGGTGTCAGCTCGAAGGCCCAGGCGAAGACCACCACCGGTATCAAGCCGATAGCCAGCAGCATGATGACCAACCGAATTGCCGCATCGGACAGGCCATAGACCGGAAAAATGGTCTCGACAATCTGGATAACCAGCCACGCCACAACTGTGTAGGCGGCAGCCACGCGCAGGACATTGCGGTTCTTGAGTTCGGCGAAGAACGACATAGTTGTCATAGCCTCTCCGGTCGTTCGCCCGATCATGAAGCAATGCGGGAAACTTGTCGATTACATGGGGATAGCAGCGTCAAACCCAAAAGCCTACACGAGGCAGGCTTTTGGGTTATTGGTTGGGGGACTAGGATTCGAACCTAGGTTGGCGGAGTCAGAGTCCTATAAATGCGCAAACCAGCGCAAACTTACACAGCTGTAAGCCAATGCTACCAATAGATTACATAGTCTGCCTTCGCCTCAATTCGCGTCTTTTTGCCTGCGCTGTGCGACAAATTTGCGACAAATGGGGTGTTTTTAAACACCCAGGCCACTCGCTCCCAAAACTGACAAAAAGCCCGTCATTGTCTATGTCCGCTTTCGGCCAGAAGCGGTCATTCAGTTCCGATGAAGTTTGTCTGAACGGTCGAGACGTCACACATCAGTGTCAAGGATGGCCCATGACGCTATAATCCCTGTCAGACAAGGTGTCCGGATGACAGATTCTGATCACGGCTGGATTGAATATTGGGCGGTATTTACTGACGCGGGCGGCATTGTCCAGTCAAATGGATATTATTCTGAGTGGACAGCACGGCAATTCAAACGCGTGATGAAGGACAAACTGAAGGCGGCAGGAATTTACGATACAAAGCTTTGGATTGAGCATGGCTACTATGAGGACATGGTTGATCCGAATCACCGCCAGAACATGAACAACTGGGAATTACCGCCAGAGTAACAGCCGCATGCATGCCTGATAATTTCCGACGAGTCAGAAATAGACTCGACACAAATTGGAGCGGGCCGGTATCGTTGTAACTCTCGAAAGCCCCCCGCCTGTGAAATAACTTGTCCGCTCCAATCTTTCCCATTCTGCTCACCAGTGAATTGCTAGTTTCTGCACAAATAGCCAATATTAAGATTAAGCAAATATTCCTTGAACAGGGGCGCGTTCGCAATTACGTCTATAGAGGAAAACAATGAGATATCCAGTAATCAAACCACCAACAAGACAAGAGCAAGCGCTGATACGTCGGAAAATCAAGGAAGTAGTGAAGGCACACGGTGGAGTGAGGTCTGCC
>JACZVC010000048.1 GCA_022572885.1 Pseudomonadota bacterium
GCAGGCGAAGAGACCGGCCTGTTTGGCGCCAAGGCCTATGCCGAAAAGTATATGGCCGACCTGCACAAACATGTGGTCGGGATGGAAACCGATTTCGGCGATGGCAAGGTCTGGCGTATTTCTACGCTGTTCCCGGAGGACCGCCTGGAGATCGCCAGGGCCCTCCATGCGCCGCTGGAACCGCTGGGTATCGAGTTGGGCGATAACAAGACCGGCTCGGGCGCCGACATTAGCGTATTCAAGAAACTCGGCATGCCGGTGATTTCGCTGGGCCAGGATGGCACCGATTATTTCGACTACCACCATTCGGCCAGCGACACGCTGGACAAGGTGGACCCGGATAATCTTCGCCAGGTCGTCGCCGCCTTCGTGACCGCCACCTGGCTGGCCGCCTCGGGCGACGTGGATTTCGGCTTTCGGGAGCCGGAGGAAGAAACAATATTGTAGGAGGGCCCTCAGGCCCGATGCGCAGGCCAATCGCGGCTGAAGCCGCTCCTACTAGGCAAAAACCGCCAGCGATCGTAACAGCATGTCGCTGCCGGCATCGGGATTCTGAACCTGCTCACTGAGGAACCGCCGCCAGCGTTTGCCGCCGGCCTTGCCCGCATACAAACCCATCATGTGGCGGATTATGGCGTGCGGCCGCACGCCTTGCTCCGCGCACTCTTGCAAATAGCGACTCATTTTCCGCAACACCTGTTCGCGATCCGGCGCCGTATAATCGGTCTCTGGATAGACCTGTTTCTGCGCCTCGCACAACCAGAACGGATGATGATACGCATGGCGCCCGATCATCACGCCATCCAGTTTCTCCAGATGCACGCCGACCTGGTCCGTCGAATCGATACCGCCGTTGACCACGATGGCCAGGTTTGGAAACTCCTGTTTGATCCGGTAGGCGCGCTCATAGATCAGCGGCGGAACCTGCCGGTTCTCCTTTGGCGACAAACTGCTGAGCAACGCCTTGCGTGCGTGGATAACGAACACCTCGCAACCGGCGTCCGCCACGGTGCGGACAAAACCCCGCAGAAATTCATAACTGTCGTGATCGTCGATGCCGATGCGGGTTTTTACCGTTATCGGAATATCGACTGCCACCGCCATCGCGCCTACACATTCCGCGACCAGTTGCGGCTCGGCCATCAGGCAGGCGCCGAAGCTGCCGGCTTGCACGCGCGGGCTGGGGCAACCGATGTTCAGGTTGATTTCGTTATAACCGGCCTGCTCGCCCAGTTTCGCCGCGCCGGCCAGCAAAGCCGGGTCGCTGCCGCCAAGCTGTAGCGCTACGGGGTGTTCCTCGGCGCGAAATTCCAGCAGCCGGTCCGCATCGCCATGGATCAGCGCCGCCGCCGTGACCATTTCGGTATAGAGCAGCACGTCCGGCGACAACAGCCGCAAAAAATAACGGCAATGCCGGTCGGTCCACTCCATCATCGGGGCAACCGACAAACGTCGGTGAAAATTCAGCTCGGGCATCGTGCTGCGGCTTCCTGTCTTTGCATAGCAACGCAGTTTCCCCGATAGCGCCGACCGGCTCAAGCTGTCCCCCAATACCTCAGGATGGCCTTCCAACCCGATCGGAGACCGATCGCGGCTGAAGCCGCTCCTATCGGGTCCAGTTTTCCAAGCGCAATCCCGGGACCCTTTTGAATTCCCGTAAATTGTTGGTCACCAGTATCAGTCCGCGCGAACGGGCGTGCCCGGCGATCATCAAATCATATGGACCGATGGGTTTTCCCGCTTTCGCGAGCTCGGCTCGAACCTGGCCAAAGTGCTGGGCAGCCTGGTTATCAAAAGGCAGCACATCGACGCGAGCTGCCAAAGCTTCAATATCCGCGAGATTGCGCGCGGGTTGAGACGATTTTTCAGCCCCGTAAATAAGCTCACCCAGTGTGATCGTAGACATCGACAGGTAATCCGAATACTCCTTGAACGCATCCCTGACTTTTTTTGGTCGTTTCCTGATCGTATAAATCAATATGTTGGTATCCAACATATATTTGATCATTAAATCGATTTCCGCTCTTGATGAGTCGGTTGGTCCCGCTCGGACATGAAGTCTCCGGAAACGCCCTTACGATCGAACCATATATCCCAGCTCTCACCCGCCGGCGTGATCAAGCGTGCTCGCCCCAACTTGACGATGTCTACCTTTTTTACGCTCTCCGGCAGCGCAACAGGTTTCGGCAATCTGATTGCCTGACTTTTGTTGTTTTTGAAAACGGTTGACCGTGCCATATCTGCCCCCGTATAAACGGATGGTATTCATCTTGATTATGCGCAATACAAGGTATATGTCAATGGTATATACCTCATATTAGGCGATTGTGCCCCGCAGCCCTATTGAAAAGCCAATCGATGATCGAATCAAGCGATGAAAATCGTAAATTATAGGACAAACGCGTGGCGACTCTTTTGTTCGCAGGAGGGCCTTCAGGCCCGATGAGGTTTGCCACCGAGGCCAGCGATTGTTTTCACAGGCCTTTCGCGGTTTCCTCGATCAGGTAATCGACGACCTGGCATAGCGCATCGTGCTGGTCAGCTCCCAGCGGGCTTCTTCCAGCGTGCTGCAGATTCGTGTCCCGATTTCGATCTGTGCGCGCAAAAATTCGGGACTGACCTGGCCCTTGCACAAGTACTCGCATTTGCGCAGCATGCTCTCCGGCGGATCGACCGCCAGCGCCCTGGTTTTTTTGTCGACCAGCAGGTATTCCTCTTCGATACCTATGGTAAAGCTCGGCTCGGCAAGATTCATTTCAAATTCCCCGGCCAGCCAGTGAAAAATCGATACAGTTCTTCTTGCTCGAGTATCGGTTGCAGGCAGTTGGCCAGCGTCGTCGCCCATTGGCGCCTGGCGAGCGTATCGCGCAGCAGATCCTGCCTGATCTCGATCGAGGCATGCGGCAGACCGCGTTTCTCACCGTGATAATCGACCGTGAATTCATGCGGGTGGCGCCCGGAATAAGGTTCGTTGTCGCCGACCTTCAATCCCTTGTCCCGCAAATTCTGCATCAGCGGTACCGCGATGCGCGGATCGCTGTCCCAGAGGATGCCGATCTCCCAGGGCCGGTGGCTGTTATCAAAAAACGGGGTAAAACTGTGGATGGATAGCAATACCGGCGCAAAATTCCCCTGGCACAATCGATCGACCTGGCTGGCAATCGCCTGGTGATACGGCCAGTAAATCGCGTCCGCCCGCCGTTGTTTTTCGGGCGCGGTCAGCATGTGATTACCCGGCACATCATCACCGTCGCTCAGCGCCCGGAAGGCGGTCGCATCATCGAGCTTGCGGTTGCAATCCACGACCAGCCGCGAATAGTTCGCCAGGATGGTCGACGCACCCAGACCGCGCGCAAGAAATCGGGCGACATCGCCGGCGCCGATATCCCAGGCGATATGCCGCCGTATCGAAAATCCATCGAGGCCTAGATTATTCAGCGAGCGCGGTATGCGATTGCTTGCATGGTCGCAGACCACGATGATTTTCGCGGCTAACCCGGCGTAAAGGACTTCATAGGGAGGCGGTTCGTCGGCGGCCAGAAGCGGTGGCTGGTTTTCCTGGGGATGGCCATCGTTAGCACTGGAAAAGTCACGGCCGGGACTTCCCAGCGCGGACTCCTCCAGCTTAGACATGCGCTTGAATGCTTGAATTCATCCGGCCAATTTAGCCTGTGGCCGGTTCGCCCGCAACTGTGGCAACCCACAGCCTGCGGAGCCTGGTATCAGCGGCTTCTGGCGACGGATTTTTCTTTGCGCTGCGATCGTTCCGGCATCGTGAATTCGCTAACCGGCTTGGGTCTTGCAATGTGGTAACCCTGCGCGTAATCGACCCCAATTTCCGCCAGTTTCTTCATCGTTTCTTCGGTTTCGACCCGCTCCGCGACCGTCTTGATCCCCATGGTATCCGCCACTTCGCAAATCGCCCGCACCATCGCCTGGTCGACCGGGTCGGTAGCCAGGTTGGTAATGAAATGACCATCGATTTTCAGGTAATCCACCGGCAGGGTCTTCAGATAAGTAAACGACGACAGACCGCTGCCAAAGTCATCCAGTGAGAAACAGCAGCCCAGGTTTTTCAACCGCTTAATCAGGTGTACGACATTGGACAGGTTGTTGATCGCCGCGGTTTCCGTGATTTCGAAACAGATATCACCGGGTGGTGCGTCATATTCAGCAAACTGATCCAGAACATAATCGAGGAAACTGCGATTGTTCAATGAGGTGCCGGAGAGGTTGATCGCCAGCGTGATTTTGTGACCGTTGGCTTGCTCTCTCACCGCGGGATGGACTTCGCTAAGCACATGGTTGATCACCCAGCGGTCAAGATCGGGCATCAGGTTGAATCGTTCGGCCGCCGGAATAAAGACATCAGGCATGATCAGCTGACCCTCTTGATCGCGCATCCGCAACAGCAGCTCGCAATGCACATCATGGACATCGCCTCTGATCGCGACAATGGGCTGGAAGAACAGTTCCAGACGGCCCTCCTCGCGTGCCGTCTTTATCCGCGACACCCATTTCATTTCGTCGTGGCGCTCAGAGCTGTCATGACAGTTGTGATAACAACGCACCTGGTTGCGGCCATCATCTTTTGCGGTGAAGCAGGCGACATCGGCCGCGCTGAGCAACTGAGCCACCGAATCGTCTTCCGACCCGACCAGGACCAGGCCGATACTGGCGGAAATACTGACCGACTCCCCTTCCCACGCGAAGCTGGTATTGAATATTTCCTCGCGAAGTTTTTCCGCGATCTCTTCGCCGTTTGCCAGGTCGCAATCCACCAACACCATGGCGAATTCATCACCGTTGAAACGTGCGAGAAAATCGCCATCGCGTGCCTTGGCCTTGATGATCTTTGACGTCTGCTTGATCAAGTGGTCGCCGGCAGCGTGGCCCATGCTGTCGTTAATAACCTTGAGCTGATCGAGGTCCATGTACAAAAGCACGTGGCAACGCTTATCGTTTTTGCCGCCATCTTCAAGCAGCCGCGTAAAACGCTGTTCGAACTGTCGCCTGTTCTCCAGGCCGGTCAGTGAATCGTGGCTGGCCTGATAGGACAGCGCCCGTTTCAGGCGCCGTTCCTTGCTGACATCGTGAAACACCACAACCACACCGATCACATTGCCATTGCGGTCGCGTATCGGTGCGGCGGTATCCTGGATCGAATACTGATTGCCATCCCGGCTGATCAACGCAGTGCCCTCCTCCAGCTCGACCACTTCGCCTTGTTCCAGGCAGCGGCGAACCGGGCTGATCGCGGTCTCGCCAGTGCGCTCATTGACCAGGTGAAAAACCGCTTCGACCGGCGCACCTTTCGCCTGCTCCAGCTCCCAGCCGGTCAGGCTCTCGGCCACCGGGTTCAGGTAATCGACCTGCCCATCGGCGTCGGTGGTAATGACCGCGTCGCCAATTGACTGCAAGGTTACCTGGGCGCGTTCTTTTTCCTCGAACACGGCCATCTCACTGCGTTTGCGCTCGGTGATATCGGTAATCGTGCCCTCATAGGCCACGACCTTGCCATGCGCATCGAGCACCGCGCGGGCATTTTCGAGAACGACGATGGCTTTGCCGTCCTTGCGGCGCAGCTGGTATTCAAAGTTTCGAACGATGCCCTCTTCGTCGAGCTTTTTGATCAATGCATCGCGCTCCAGCGGATTGACATACAACTCCACCGCTTTTGACAGATTCTTGAGATCTTCTTCGCGGTCATAACCCAGCATCGAAACCAGCGCGGGATTGGCCGACTGGATCCGCCCATCCGCCGACGAACGATAAACGCCATCGACCACAGATTCGAACAGACCCCTGAACCTCGCTTCACTATCGCGCAACGCCTGTTCTGAAGACGCTCGCTCGACCGCGATCGCCGCCAGCCGTGACAAACGGGAAGCGGCTTCTATATCCTTGGCTTCCGGTGCACCGGATTTACGCCGGTAAAAAACGAATGCGCCGTGGGTCTCGCCATCCGATGTTTTGAATGGCACGGTCCAGCACGAACGCAGACGCAACGCATTCGCTTCGTTGCGGAAACTGTCCATCAACGCGCTGTGTTCGATATCGGCGACCACCAGTTGCCGGCCCTGGTAAACGGCCTTGCCATAGAGCGCTTCACCGGGACCGAGCAGCGCCTTGTCGACGGCGCTGATAAAATCATCGGGCAAACTCGGCGCCGCCACATGCTTTACGCGCTTTTCCGGGCCGCCGAGCAAGACGCTGGCCATGACGCCGGGGGTCACCCGCTCCATGGCCAGGCAAATAGTTGCAAGTACCACTGACAGCGGCGCTCCCGATGCCATTCTCTCCAGCACTTTCTTTTCGCCCTGGGCGATCAGTTGGGCACGCTTGCGCACCGAGATATCGGATATGCTCCCGCGAATGAGGTTGCGATCCTCACCCGGTAAATGCGAAAGGCGCACTTCGCACTGAAGGTCGATGCCCTCGGCATCGCGATGCGTCCACTCGAACTCGGTCGGCGCCCCTTCCTTCACCGCCTTCATTTTTTCAGCAATCACTTCGAACGAACTGTGTCCATCGGGTTGTACCGGCGGGCTGAGCTGGGCGGGGCCGATTTCCAGCAGATCTTCACGGTTCATCTTGAACAACTTGATGGCGTTTTCATTGACGTCGATAAACTTGGCCTCATCCACGTCGATCACGACAATGGCTTCCGGCGCGTTTTCGACCAGGCTGCGGAAACGCGCTTCGCTGGTCCGCAGGGCCTTCTCGATTTCCTTGCGCTGGCTGATATCGCGCAGGCAACCGACGTAGATTTTTTTCTTTCTCAGCATCGTTTCGCTGATCGCCAGTTCGGCCGAGAACAGCTCGCCGTTCTTGCGTTTGCCCTGGGTTTCCCAGGACTCCAGGTCATTGGTCATGGTGGTGGACAATGCCGCGAGTTCGCTCAGAAATTCTTCTACCCGCCCCCGCGCTTCGGGTATCAACAGTTCGAGAGAGCGGCCACGCAACTCGTCTTCGCTATAACCGAAAATCCGCTCGCCGGTCGGGTTGAAAATTCGTATCGAACCGTCTTCATTGAGCGTGAAGATCGCATCCTTGACGTTGTCGAGAATAGCTTGCAGCCGGTTGTCGCGAGTCTCGCGAATTTCCTCGCCGAGATCGGCGAGATTATCCGAGATCATCTGGATGGTGTGTTCGGCTTTGATCCGTTCCTTGTCCTGCTCGCAGTAAAACTCATCGACCAGCGCCAGCAGCCGATCGAGATCGGTCGACTCACCGCTCTCGCTGCGCGCTTGTTCCAGCTGTTGTCTGAGTTTCTTATGCACCGCGTTCCCTGCCGCTAACCGACCGGTTTTACATAATCCGTCGGAGCCATCCATGACCCCGAATATGCGTGAAATAGTAGTCTCCGGCCTGGCAGGAGGCTGTGA
>JACZVC010000049.1 GCA_022572885.1 Pseudomonadota bacterium
ACGATGCTGCGCTGCTGTTTATCCCACAGCACAGGTACCGTGACCCGGCCGGTGTAGTTGGCATCGGCGGTGGTGTAAACCTGGTGCAGGTAATCGATGCCTTCGATGGGATTGTCCTGGGAAACTTCAGAAAACACCCAGCCGTGCTCCAGCATCTTGGCGTCAACGATCGTAATGCCGATGATTTGCTCGAGTTTTTTCAGCTTGCGAAAAATCAAGGTGCGGTGGGCCCACGGGCAAGCCAGCGAGACAAACAGGTGGTAGCGCCCGGCTTCGGCTGCAAAGTTTGGCTCGCCAATCCAGTGGCGAAACTGCGAGTCTTTCCGAATGAATTCGCCGCCCGTGGATTTCGTGTCATACCAGTCGGTGTGCCATTGGCCGTCTACTAATAGCCCCATGGTCTTTCTCCTCTAATAATTTTTGATAATTTCGTTGTATGAGTATATCGTTGTGCAAAATACTTTAACTAGCGTGTGTTCCAACAGTTTTGACAAGGTAATCTATCGCGACCTCGGCAAAGTGTCGAGGTCATGCCGCATCAGATACGTCGAAGTGGCTGCCAGCAAAGATGCTGTCAAGAAGCCGGTAGAGGATCGCGAGGCGGAAAAACGAGCAAGGCAGTCCGACCATTGATATGGCGTGCTAATTGCCGATACGCAAACGAAGATTCAACGGAGGTAGGAGTTCTGATGTCCGGCGCAAACAACGGCGATTTGTCCATCCGAGCGGTGGTGAATACCAACCAGATAGACTGGTCGCCCAGTCCGAGCGGTACAGTCTGGCGCAAGCGCATCCACCTGATCGGCCCGGCCGAATCTGGCCAGGTAACTTCCGTAGTGCGTTACCAGCCAAACTCCACATTCCCGGCACACGATCATCCCGACGGCGAGGAAATCCTTGTGCTCGAGGGGGTTTTTTCGGATGAGCATGGTAACTGGCCGGCCGGCACGTATTTGCTGAACCCGGAGGGGTTTCGCCACGCTCCTTTCTCGAAAGACGGCTGCAAATTGTTCGTCAAGCTCCGGCAGTTCCCGGGCAGGCAACGCCGCCATATAGTGCTGGATACAAACCTGCTCAACTGGCAAGCGACCTCCCGTACCGGGGTCGAGGTAAAACCGTTGTACGAGCAAGATGGCTTTTTGGACACAATGCGTCTCGAAAGGTGGGCACCGGACAGCATGTTGGATTCCCTGACTTACTCGGCCGGCGCCGAATACTTCGTGCTGGAAGGGCGATTCACCGATGAATCCGGATCTTACGAGAGCGGCACCTGGCTGCGCTTACCGGTTGGATGCAGCCATCAGCCACGCACGGACACCGGTTGCGTACTCTATATAAAGGAGGGTGGTCTGGCATATCTGCACGCCGAAGCCAGCGACGGAGACTGAATATGCTGGTGCTAACTCGCCAGCCGATCGGTAACAGGTGTCCAGGCCTGTGCGGCAAATGCGTCATCAAGCGGCGTTTCGGCAATATGGTTCACATAGTTGCTGAGAGTCTTGAAACTTAGGCCCAGAATCACCTCGAGGATTTGTGCCTTGCTGTAACCCGCCGCCTTAAAAGTGGCGATATCATCATCAGACACCCAACCGCGTTTTTCAACGACCGCGGTAGTAAAGGTACGCAAAGCTTCCAATTTTTCGTCGTCGATCGGTTGGTCATTGCGGATCGCGTCTATCACATCGGCAGGTACTTTTTGCATGCCGGCGACCACAGAGTGAGCCGCCACACAATAATCGCACTCATTGAATCGGCTCGCTGCCAAAATTACTAACTGGCGTTCAGTAGCTGAAAAAGATGATTCGTCGAAGATTTTTCCGATTGTCAAATAAGCTTTGATCGCTGCCGGGGATTCCGCCAATACGCCGAGCAGGTTGGGAATAAACCCAAACGACTTTTCGGCGGCGGCTAACAGCTCGGCTGATTCCGCCGGTGCCGTTTCTTTGGAGTGTACGTTGAATTGACTCATGATGAGCTCCTGTTGTATTCCGATTTTCAGTATGTACACAGTACGGTCGATGAAGGACTCGTTCTATGGTCATTGGTATTGAATAGTGATACCGATCGTCTGATATTTGGCACCAATCACAGAGTAGCGGGCTAAGCGGCTGCCGACCGGTGACTCTGACCCAGCAGGATCTTTTTCGACTCCTCGGTCATCGTCGGTGTGGTATTGATGCTGGCACCGATTTCGTAGGCGCGAACAACGGCTGGCCGTTGCTCGATTGTCTCGAACCAGCGTTTCAGGTTCGGATAATCCTCAAGCCCCAGTTGCAGAAACGGGTGCTTGAATACCCAGGGATAACTGGCCATGTCGGCAATCGAGTAGTCGCCGGCGATGAACTCGCGGTCTGCCAGTCGCTTGTCCAGGACCTTGAACAGGCGGCTTGTCTCGTTGACATAGCGGTCGATCGCATAAGGGATTTTCTCTGGCGCATACTGGCCAAAGTGCAGATTTTGTCCGAGCATCGGGCCAAGCCCACCCATTTGCCAAAACAACCATTGCAGTACATCGGCACGTCCAGGGGCGTCTGTAGGCAGAAAAAGCCCGGTTTTTTCTGCCAGGTAAAGCAATATGGCGCCGGACTCGAAAAGCGACAAAGGCATGCCAGGTTCGCCGGGACTATGGTCGACAATCGCCGGCATCCTGTTGTTCGGGGAGATGCGCAGGAACTCAGGTTCAAACTGTTCCCCCTTGCTGATGTTGACGGGCTCGATGCGATACGGAATTCCCGTTTCCTCCAGGAACACAAGTACCTTGTACCCGTTGGGGGTCGTCCAGAAATAAAAGTCAATCATTGCGTTCTCCGTCTTGCTCTCGTTGTCGATAGTGGGTGGTACTCTCTCCGCCAAATCCCCAGTTGTCCGTATCGATTTCGTCGATGACAACATGGGTTGTCTGCGGATCCTTGTTGAGTACGCGTCCAAGCATTGCTGTGGTCTCCCGGATCAATAATTCCTTTTGCTCGGTAGTAACGCCTTCACGGGTTATCCTGATGTTTACGTATGGCACGGCTGGTCTCCTTTTTGTACATACCAAACTGAGGTCGATAAGCTATTGCGACTGTGATGGCGCGATCTGGCCGTCCCTGGCCATTAATCAATGTCCTGTTCGCTTACCGCTGGCCTAGGCAGCCCAGGGCAACAGCGCCACGTTGCCGATCACTTCATTGTTCGCGACCAGACGATGTGCCTCTGCCGCCTCACTCAATGGCAAGGTCCGGTCCAGTAATGGAGTTATCTTGCCTTCACGCACGAGTTGCAGGCCAAATTCCAGGTCGCTTTTGTCGCTGGCCATTGATCCTTTCAGCTCTTTCTGTTCGAAGAAAAGACTACGGATGTCAAATTTGACCTCTGGTCCAGCCGCGAATCCAAATGCGACGATAACGCCGGTTGCTTTCGCAGCAGCGATACTCGTGGCGAGAACGTCGCCCGCCAGGTTATCGATGACCACGTCGGCGCCACGGCCGTCGGTCCACTCCTTTACGCGTTCCACAAGGTCTTCATTGCTTGTGTTGATCACGAGATCTGCACCGAGTTCGCGGACAGCATCCGCCTTGGACGCGTTGCGTATGGTGGTGGCCACCCGGGCTCCCAGCGCCTTGGCAACCTGAATCTGCATGCTGCCGGAGCCTGAAGCACCGGCCTGGACCAAAACTGTGTCACCGGCCTTGACGCCAGCGACTTCCTTGACCGCACGTACCGCGGTTGCAAGCGCGACGGGTAGTGTTGCCACTTCCGCCGGCGTGAGGCCGGTATCATCCTTCAACAGGAAACGCGCGGGAACTTCGATGTACTGCGCATACGTTCCCGGGATGTGCAGACCGGGCAGAGCAAAGCTCGGCGCCTGGCTAGCCGGATAGATGTCGTAGTCCTCTTCGCTTTGTGGATAACCCGGAACCACGATGATCCGTTCGCCGATCTCAAAACCGGTGACGTCTTTGCCCGCCCGGAAAACTTCACCGGCGGCATCCGCGCCCAGAATGTGAGGGAAGGGGAAGTCGGGCACTACCGAGCCCTCCCGGAGATAGTGGTCCAGACGGTTCACGCCGGCGGCCAGGATTTTGACCAGGACGTTACCCGGTTTGGGTTTCGGTGTTGCGATGTCTTCATACTTGAGTACGTCGAAATCGCCAAATTGGTGAATGACTGCTGCTTTCATTGTCTTGCTCCTTAATTTCACAATTCGTTGGTGGAAAATTACGATCCCACAATAGGCCAGTGTGCTTTTGTGATAAACTAGGTAATCAGAGAAACATTTATGCGAAATATGCAAAGATAGGTAAAAGGCATGGATAGTATTGCGGGCATGCGCATCCTTGTGCGTGTCGTAGATTCGGGGAGTTTCTCGGCAGCCGCACGACAACTCGGTATTGCGCCATCGTCCGTGTCTCGTCAAATCAACCAACTCGAAGAAGACCTGGGCGCGAGACTTTTCGTCCGTACAACGCGGAAGTTAAGCCTTACCGAAGCGGGGCAGCTCTACTATGAGCGCGCTCGCGGCATCATCGACGACGTCAATGAAGCGAAACTGGCGTTATCACAGCTCGGATCGCCGAGTGGGATTCTTCGCGTTACGGTGCCAAGCGGCATAGGCCGGCAACTTGTGGTTTCCGCAGTTCCGGCCTTTCTCGATAAGTATCCGGCCATCAAAATCGTCTTGTCGATGACAGACCGAATGGTAGACATCGTCGACGCTGGCATCGATGTCGCCATCCGCGTGGGGCGTCAAAGGGACTCAAGCTTCAAAGCTCGGAAGATCGGCGAAAGCAAACGGATTGTCTGTGCCAGCCCTGAATATCTAAAAAAAGCCGGCACGCCGAAAAAACCAGTGGATCTCGAGAGTCATAACTGCATCACCTGGCGAGATCATCCCGGACACAATGTCTGGACATTTCGCGGGCCTGACGGCGTCTCGAATGTGCGTGCTTCAGGGAGTTTTTTCGCAAAAAATGCGGATGCGATCGTAGCCGCCACGGTTGCCGGCCTGGGGCTTTCGCTATTGCCCGACTGGAATATGGGTATCGAACTCCGGCAAAAGCAGCTGCGACCGGTACTGACAGATTACCAGGCCAGTCCCGCGGCCAGCCCGGTTTACGCCGTGCATGCGCATCAACGGCACGTGCCACCGAAAATTCGCGTGTTTATAGATTTTCTTATCGAAGCCTTCGCGAGAACTCGATACTCATAGCAACAGAGCGGGCGTTATTCCGAGTATTCCCGCTCGTACTCACGCTCAAGTTCACAGACGCGAATCTTGTACCAGGCAAAAATTTTTTCGCGGCTGAGTTGCTGTACTTTTACATGCTCCGGATCGTCCCGCCACGCTTTTATGGCCTCGCGATCGCGCCAAAAAAACAGACTCACGAACTTCCTCTCATTTTCGAGACTGCAACACGGCGCCTCACCCAGAAACCCGTCGTATTGTTTGACCTGCTCTTGCATATGCTTCAGCGCGGCCTCGAACTCTGAATCCATACCGGCCCGCATTTCGAACTCTACAATTACAACCATCATGGGTATTGGGTATGCACCAATGGATGATGGAAAAGCTGGATAGACAAGCAATACTACTCGTCCGTCCTCAAAAATCGACATCCGATTCAGGCCACTGTTCGCATGTATTAGTGATGAAGGTCGCTTACCTTCCTGAGTGCAGCAATTCGACACGGATACATTGACAATAGTAGCCAAGCCAAGTTCGAGGAGCGGATTTTATGGGTTTAACTCCGCCATCCACTAGACCGTGGGAAGTCCAATACCAGAAAAGGCTTGACCTGGAGTCAACTCCAAGTTTTAGACTTGCTTTCACGATAGAGCATTTGTGTAGAGGAAATTGGCGTTGAAAAGAAGCGAAGTAGTTCTGAAACAGACCGGTCTGAGCTGGCTGACCTTGTTTACGTCCGGCGGCACGCTGATCTGCTGTGCCCTGCCCATCATCCTGGTGACGCTGGGTTTGGGGGCGACAGTGGCCGCGTTCACCAGCAGCTTTCCGCTGCTGGTCACGATTACCCAGCATAAGGCCTGGGTGTTCGCGGGCTCCGGCGCCATGCTATTGGTTTCGGGCTGGCTGATGTATCGCCCGGGGCGGGCCTGCCCGGCAGATCCGGATTTGGGCCGTCTGTGTGACCAGACCCAAGTGTGGAACGGGCGTATTTATTGGAGTTCGGTAGCACTGTGGGGCATCGGCTTTTTTGCCGCGTTCTTGGCGTTACCGCTGCGAATTTTGTTGGACTTTTAACATTGATAGTAATTGGAGGTATGAAATGATAATGCAAAAGACAGCTTTAATGCTGATCGGTTTATTTCTCTTATCGGGGCCGGTACTCGCAGAGCCACAGGAGGTGCTGGAGATCGATGTCGCCGGCATGACCTGTGCATTCTGCGCCTATGGCATCGAGAAAAACCTGGGCAAGCTGCCCGGGGTCGACCTGGCCCAGGTTAGCCTGGAGGCCAAGAAAGTACGCGTAGTGATGAAAGCCGGTGAGACCCCGGACGAAACGGTTATCCGGGAAACCATCCGCGACGCCGGCTTTACACCGAAAGAAAGTACTCGCTACACCAAGGACGACTGATGTTGCGGCCCGCTGTTTCTGTCGTGTTGGCCGTCTGGCTCATGTTGTCGAGTGCCGGCGCCTGGGCGATGGGACTGCGCTCCTTTGTGGCCTTGCCGCTTGAAAAAGGTGGAACGGTGCTGCGGCTGTTCGATGAATACAATGCAGACCAGGACGTCAATGTCCTGACCACCAACCTAGCCTATGGCATCAGCGGCACACAGACCCTCTTTCTCGGGCTACCCTACCGCTTGTCGCCTTCAGGCCCTGACCGCCTGGCCGACTTGAACGTGCTATACCGACATATCGTCTGGCAAGTGGACGATGACATCGGCACGAGTCGGCTAGGCCTACTCGGTGGTGTGGTGGTCCCGACCGATAGCAACCGGGACCTCCGTGTGCAGGCAGGTGCAGTGGCCACGTTCTTTCGGCGGCGCCATGAATGGGACCTGGACGTACTCTGGGTGCAGGGGCTGGATGACGCGCCGAATGCGGCACGCTACGATATCTCCTGGCAGTACCGGCTGACGCCGGCTACCTACCCGGACTGGGGCGCTGCAACCGAATGGGACGGCGTGCTCGAACTCAACGGTCGCTGGGTCCAAGGTAATACCTTTGTGCATCAAGTTACCGCTGGCTTACAGTGGATTCACCGCCGATGGGTGTTGGAAGGCGGCGTAGTTCAGGATCTCAACGGTCCGCAGGACACCCGCTTCGTGCTGAGCACGCGCATACACTTCTAGGAAAGAGATGGTCGTGAAAGCAATCCAGGTCGAAGTGTTCTCATCCCCCGGCTGCAACAG
>JACZVC010000050.1 GCA_022572885.1 Pseudomonadota bacterium
CTGGGCACACCGACCAGAAAATAAATGTGGGCGATGCCCCATATCCACCAGGCGAGCCGGCCGGTCATCTGGTAGCGTGAAAACTCGATGACCGCCGATCTGCGTCCGATCGTGGCGAGATGGCCGGTATGACGGTAACGAAATGTCTGCGCGGACGGTTTGCCGGCGATTCTTCTGGCAATAATGCCCGCCACGAATCGGCCTTGCTGCTTGGCGACCGGTGCGATGCCGGGAACCGGTTCTCCCTGAGCGTTCTTCACCAATGCGGCATCGCCGATGACAAAGATATCGGGATCGCTTTTTATCGACAGGTCGGCGCGGACGATCACCCTGCCGACCTGGTCGGATTCCGGTCCAGCCATCGACCGGCCGGTGACGCAGCCACGCCGGCCGCCCAGATAATGGTTGCTGCGGCGATCCTGTCGCCGCCAATCGTCACCCCTTCGCCATCGCAATGCGTCACCGGTGTACCCAGTCCCCTGGTGGTTTCCCAGTCCTCGTGGCCGAAATAGGAGTGGGTGGAACCGGTCGCGACGATAAGATAGTCGAAAGCCACGGCTTCACTTTTCAGGATGACCTCATGCCGGGCGACATCGATGCCTATCACCTCAGCCAGCAACACCGATGTATTTTTCTGGCGGCTCAGGATAGAGCGAATGGGCCAGGCAATGTCCGATGGCGGCAGGCCGGCTGTGGCAACCTGATATAACAAGGGTTGGAACAGATGATAGTTATGCCGGTCGACGACCGTGACGTCAGCCGCAACACCCGCCAGCCTCTTGGCAGCAAACAGCCCGCCAAACCCGGCGCCCAGGATCACAATGCGTGGCATAAGTGTAGTATATCGAAAATAGCTGGGAGATTGGGTCAGCGAGCTGCGGGGAACGCTGGTGTCGAGTGTCGATCGCTTCAGGAGCCGACCAACCACATGGACCAGCCGACGCTAGACGTTACCCTTGCGTACCACCAGCGCTCCAAACACTTCCCCTTCCGGTTCGCGCCCTCTCTCGGCTACATGGACTGGCAGACCCAACCGGATCCGTTCCGTCGATTCGAGGGGGCGCAAACCTTTCCCCTGGGGTTCGAACCCGTTAGGCCCTTGCCGCGCTACGAGCCTGCGTTCGTCCTTGGCCAAGTCGATCCAGCCCCGCTCAACGCGGCGACCGTCGCTCGGCTCTTCTATGATGCGCTGGCGTTGTCCGCATGGAAGGAGATTGCGGGCGCCCGCTGGTCGCTGCGTGTCAACCCGTCGAGCGGAAACCTCCATCCCACGGAGGGTTACCTGGTCGGTGGATTGCTCCCGGGCTTGTACGACAAGCCGGCCGTTTACCACTACGCGCCGTTAGTCCATGCGCTTGAGCTCCGGGTCGAGCTGTCCCCACAGGTGTGGCGCGCCATTTCCGCGCAGCTTCCCAAAAACGCGCTGCGGAGTTCGATGAAGCCAAGCTTCTTGTGGCGCAGAGGGCATGGGTGCCCGAGTTCCTTGCCGCTCTTTTTTCTTGCAGGGGGGGACGTCCGCCGCGCAGCCCAGCAGACGAGTTGCGACCAGGCGATTGCGGCGGCGGGCGGAAGCTCGCCAAATATTAGCAACGAAAAAGGCGCCTCGGGGCCGGTTTTTTGTTATGTTTGTGGGTCCGGCGGGCCGCTCTCGGCCATCCTTGGCGTTCGCGACCCCGGCATGTCCATGTGGAAGGGGGGGGGGAACATGCGAAAAAGCGAGGTAAGTGAAAAAAATATAACGACGTCAAAGACGCCAACGTTATTTTTGCCGGGGAAAATTCATCTATTGCACGGAAATGACAGGAGATATGAAAACCATGAGTAAGATCAAAATTGCGCTCGTCGGCATTGGCAACTGTGCCAGTTCCCTGATTCAAGGTATCCACTATTACCAGGGAAAGAACGAGCAAGATGCCGTCGGCTTGATGCATTGGGAGATTGGCGGATACCTGTCCGGTGACATAGAAGTCGTTGCGGCCTTCGATATTGACCAACGCAAAGTCGGTGTCAGTGTAAACGAAGCGATTTTTTCCCCGCCTAACTGTACGACGGTTTTCTGTTCCGAACTCCCTGCGTCCAGTGTCAAGGTGCGGATGGGCAAAGTTCTGGACGGTTTTTCCGAGCACATGAAAAACTACGCTGAAAAACGTACCTTTATTCTCGCCAATGAGCCGGAACCCGGCACAACAGATGTCGTTCAGGCGCTCAAGGAATCCGGCGCACAAATCCTCTTGAATTACCTGCCAGTCGGCTCCGAGGAGGCGACCCGGTTTTATGCCGATTGCGCATTGCAGGCCGGTTTGGCTTTTATCAACAACATCCCGGTCTTCATCGCCAGTGATCCCGATGGAAAATGGGGGCAGCGTTTTGCCAAGGCCGGTCTGCCCATTATCGGTGACGACATCAAGGCCCAGTTGGGGGCCACGATTACCCATCGCATGTTGACCGATCTGTTCGCCAAGCGGGGGGTCAAGCTGGAGCGCACCTACCAGCTCAACACCGGTGGCAACACCGATTTTCTCAACATGCTCAACCATTCCCGCCTGGTCTCCAAGAAAGAGTCCAAGACCGAGGCGGTACAGTCCGTGGCCGCCCGCCGTATGGATGATGACGACATTCATATCGGTCCCAGTGACTACGTGCCCTGGCAAAACGATAACAAGATCTGCTTCCTGCGTATGGAGGGCAAGTTGTTCGGCGATGTGCCCATGAACCTCGAGTTGCGTCTGTCGGTGGAGGATTCGCCCAACTCGGCGGGCGTGGCCGTCGATATGATTCGTTGTACCAAACTGGCGTTGGACCGCGGCCAGAGTGGCGTCCTGGAAGCGCCATCGGCCTATTTTTGCAAACATCCATCACGGCAGTTCACTGACGACCAGGCTTACCGCATGATCGAGGCCTTTATCGAAACCAAACGGGGGCAATTGCATGAAGTGTCTGATCATCGCCGCCGGCAAGGGCCGCCGGCTGCAGCAGAGGGGTGACAGCAAGCCCCTCATTCCCATCCTCGGCATCCCCCTGATCGAACGTGTCATCCGCGCCGCATTGGCAGCTGGCGCGGATGAATTTTATGTCGTCATCGGCTACCGGGGCGAGTTGGTTCGGGATTTCCTGAAGCAGCTGGCGGAGCGGCTCGCGATTCCGATTACGCCGCTGGTGAATGAGGATTGGGACCTGGGAAACGGTGTTTCGGTACTCAAGGCGCGAGGTGTTCTGCACGAACCGTTCTTACTGCTGATGGCGGATCACCTGTTTGATCCCGACCTGGTTCGACCATTGATCACCTTGCCGCTGGGCGATGGGGAGATCGCGCTCGGGGTGGATGGCGACATCCGTAACCCGCTCCTCGACATGGAGGATGTCACCCGCGTTTGGGTGGCAGACGATGGCCCGGCGGAAAGCAAGAAGATCCGTGATATCGGTAAAGGACTGGCCGACTTCAATGGCTTCGATACGGGTATTTTCCTGTGTTCTCCCGCCATCTTCCAGGCGCTGGAGCAAAGCAAAGAAAAGGACGGCGACACCACCTTGTCCGGGGCGGTTCGGGTCCTGGCCGCTGCAGGGCGCGCCAAGGCAATCCCGATCGACGGATTCTGGATCGATGTGGATGATCCCGCAGCATTCCAGAAGGCGGAGCAGGCCTTGTTGAAGCGACTGCGCGACAAGCCCGGCGACGGGCCTGTCGCTCGTTATTTGAACCGTCCCCTGTCCGTGCGGATTTCCCGCTATCTGGTGCAGCGCGATGTGACGCCCAATCAGATCTCCCTGTTCTCGTTTCTGTGCTCCCTGCTGGCCGCCGGACTGTTTGCGCTGGGCGGGTATGTTGCCTTGTTCGTGGGTGGTGTCCTGGCCCAGTTCGCGTCTATCATCGACGGTTGTGACGGCGAAGTGGCCCGGCTCAAGTACCAAAGCAGCGATTTCGGCGGCTGGTTCGATGCGGTACTGGACCGCTATGCCGACGCCTTTCTGCTGTTTGGCCTGACTTGGCACCTGCTGGCGGCGTCAGCGAACGGCTGGGTCCTGTTGGCCGGTTTCATGGCCATTATCGGCTCGTTCATGCTCAGTTACACAGCGGATAAGTACGACCACCTGATGCGCGAGCGAATCCGGGCGGGCGGCAAGGCCGGGTTGCGGATGGGGCGCGACGTGCGCGTGTTCCTCATCTTTGTGGGCGCGGTGGCCAATCTGGTATTGCCGGTATTGATTTTGATCGCCGTGGTGATGAATCTCGAAACCTTGCGCCGGGTGAGCATTGCGCGTAATGCATAACATTGATTGCGCCAGGCAAAAAATCCGTGCGCTTGTCGCAGGCTCGGGGGTGCCTGAAGATCCGCATCACGCCGACAACACTTTGCAATGGCTTTTGCGCCTCGAACCGGATGCCGGCGAGGCCCTGCAGCTGGCTGCTCTGGCCCATGACATCGACCGGGCAATCGAGGCGGGCAAGGTGAAACGAGCGGATTTCGACGATTACGACGTCTTCAAGGCGGCCCACGCTAAACACGGTGCGGAACTATTGCGCTCGATTCTAACCGGTTGCAACGTGGCACCCGATATCGTGGACGAAGCTTGCCGCTTGGTGGAGGTCCACGAGGTGGGCGGCGATCCCGACGCCGATCTGCTCAAGGATGCCGACAGTATTTCCTATTTCGATGTCAACCTGCCACTGTATTACCAGCGCGAGGGGTGGGCCGAGACCAAACGGCGATCGCTCTGGGGCTATCGGCGCCTCTCCGCGCGAGCACGCAAGATTGTCGAGAAAATCAGTTACCAGGAAGAGACGATGACCCGTCTGCTGCGCGAGGTGATTCATGAAGATATCCGCTAACTGCTTTATTGCAGCACTGTGCGCATTGTGTCTCGGGAAGCGAGGCCATGCTCAAAGTACCGCTTAAAGTCGGTCATTTCTTTTGTTGGATGGGGGGGCATGATTTTCGTGTCCTCGACACAAGTTTCGGCTTCGGTGCCGTAGGCAATGTCGAGAAAGTAAAGTGCCGGCGTTGTGGTGTGATTATCGCCCGCCAGGCTTAACTAGCTACGAGGACATCCACTAGCTACGAGGAATCCGCTTTGTATGCATTTCGTCGTCCTCATTGTTTTGTTGATCGCGTTGGTCGTGGGACCAGGCCTGTGGGTTAAAGCGATCATGAAACGTTACAGTCTTCCGGCCGATCGTTACCCTTGGAGCGGTGGTGAGCTGGCCCGCCGGTTGTTGGACTCGCTGGGTCTTCACGAGGTGGGCACCGAGACCAGCGATGTTGGGGATCACTACGATCCGGAGGGCAAAGTGGTCCGGTTGTCGCCGCAGAACTATGACGGTCACTCACTGACCGCCGTGACGGTCGCGGCGCATGAAGTCGGCCACGCACTGCAGGATGCAAGAGGCTACGGGCCGCTGAAGTGGCGGACACAACTGGTTCGCTGGGTCAGCCCCGTGGAAAAGGCCGGTGCGGCGTTGCTGATGGCCACGCCACTGATAATCGGCTTGACCCGGGCTCCGGCGGCTGGCTTGTTGATGTTTCTCGGCGGTCTCCTGGTCCTGGGGTCCGGTGTCGTCATTCATTTATTGACTTTGCCGACCGAATTCGATGCAAGCTTTGAACGCGCACTACCGATGTTGGCGCAAGCGAAAATTCTGCGGCCCGGAGACGAGCCTCATGCGCGACGCCTGCTCCGGGCCGCGGCCCTGACCTACGTGTCCGCGTCGTTGTTGAGTCTGGTGAATATCGCGCGTTGGTGGGCGATCTTGAGACGGTGATGCTTCGGCGCAGAATCGCCGTGCGGAACGATATCAAGCCGCATCGGTCTGCCTTCGGCTCAGGTCACCACATAGACTGTATCGTGTTCCCTGGCGTGCTCGATCACCACAAGCCCGATCTGGTCGCCCGGCTTGGCGATTTCCACCGCCTCATGGTCGATCTCCATCGATTCGACTTTCTGCTCGAAGTCTGAGGTGTGGCCCTTGACGTGAATGGTGTCGCCCTTATGCAGTTCGCTGTCCGTAATCGTCACACCTGCCACATGTAGGTGGCCGTAGTAGTGGGTCACCGTGCCGATTCTTGTCTCAGTCATGTCATTCTCTCCAACGTACGCTGCAAGCTTTGCGGTATTTCTCAGTATAGACCCTGGGTCGTGCCATTCCGCCAGATCTTACGCAATTAGTCAGTCGGCATCCTCGACACCCGTGATCAATCGGGCGCCGCGACCATAAGTGATGTACTCCCACAGCCAGCGGATGGAAACCACCAGGGGACTGGGCACACCGACCAGAAAATAAATGTGGGCGATGCCCCATATCCACCAGGCGAGCCGGCCGGTCACCTGGTAGCGTGGAAACTCAATGACCGCCGATCTGCGTCCAATTGTGGCGAGATGGCCGGCGTGACGGTAACGAAATGTTTGCGCGGACGGTTTGCCGGCGATTCTTTTGGCAATAATGCCCGCCACGAATCGGCCTTGCTGCTTGGCGACCGGTGCGATGCCGGGAATCGGTTCCCCCTTATGGTTCTTCACCAATGCGGCATCGCCTATGACAAATATATCTGGATCGCTTTTTATCGACAGGTCGGCTCGGACGAACACTCTGCCGACCTGATCGGTTGCCACGTCCAGCCAATGACCGACCGGTGACGCAGCCACACCGGCCGCCCAGATAATGGTTGCTGCGGCAATCCTGTCGCCGCCAATCGTCACCCCTTCGCCGTCGCAATGCGTCACCGGTGTCCCCAGACGAACTTCAACGCCGAGCCTTTCTAACGATCGACGTGCGTAGTCAGATAAAGATGGGCGCAGATAGGGGAGCAGGCGCGGACTGGCTTCGACCAGTGTGACCGTAGCGCTGCGCGGGTCGATGCGCCGAAAGTCAGCAGCAAGCGTATGATGCGCGAGTTCGGCGATCGTGCCGGCGAGCTCGACACCGGTTGGCCCGCCGCCGACGATGACAAAGCGCAGCAAGCGCTCTCTTACTGCTTCATCGTCAGTCATCTCCGCCTGTTCGAAAGCAGTGAGGATGCGTCGACGAATATGGGTCGCATCGTCGATGCTTTTCAGGCCGGGCGCTATCGATGCCCAGTCCCCGTGGCCGAAATACGAGTGGGTGGAGCCCGTCGCGACAATCAGATAGTCGAAGGCCACGGATTCATGCTCCAGGATGACCTCGTGCCGGGCGACATCGATGTCCATCACCTCAGCCAGCAGCACCGATGTATTTTTCTGGCGGCTCAAGATGGAGCGAATGGGCCAGGCAATGTCTGACGGC
>JACZVC010000051.1 GCA_022572885.1 Pseudomonadota bacterium
GGTCAAAGAGGCCAGGGCCTCGTTCAAGACGGGTGGTATCAGCCGAGAGCAGCTTGTAGAGACGGAGAACGAAGCGATCCTCAACGCCATCGGCCGGCAGAAGCAGATCGGACTGGATATCCTCTCCGACGGCGAGTTTCGCCGGTCCAGCTTTCAGAACGACCTGTCGGAATCCGTGGAAGGCTACGTGGAGTCGGAGAAGCCGTCGGTCGTCCGCATATGGCAAGGCCCCGGAGGCAGACCACGGGAGCAGGGCACGAACCTCGTCGTAGGCGGCAAGCTGAAGCAGCACCGTCGTCTGACCGCCGAGCAGACCGCCTTCTTGAATTCCCACGCGGCCGGCCCCTTCAAGATGACGGTGCCCAGCCCGAACCAGTTTCCGACCATAAGCTATCAGCCGGGAGTGACTGACCGGTTTTACCCCACGCGGTCGGACCTTCTGTGGGACATCGTCGACATCATCAAGGCCGAGATAAAGGCCCTCGTCGAGGACGGAGTCCCTTATATCCAGATGGACGCGCCCCGGTACAGCTACTACGTGGACCCCCAATGGCGGCGGCACCTGCAAGACCTGGGAGAAGACCCCGACAAGCTATTCGAGGAAGCGCTGACAGCCGACAACGCCTGCCTGGATGGAGCGAGCGGGGCGGGCGTAACGAGCGCCTTCCACATCTGCCGCGGCAATAATCAGAGCAAATGGTACGCTCAAGGCGGGTACGAGCCCATCGCCGAGAAGCTCTTCAACACCTTGACCGCCGACAGGTTTCTGCTGGAGTACGACACCGAGCGGGCCGGCACCTTCGAGCCGTTGCGGTTCATCCCCGACGACAAGATGGTCGTGCTCGGACTGGTGAGCAGCAAGGACCCCACGCTGGAATCCCAGGACGTCTTGCTGCGCCGCATCGATGAGGCGGCGCGCTACGTGCCCCTGGAAAGGCTTGCGCTCAGCCCACAGTGCGGCTTTGCCTCAACGGAGGCGGGCAATCTCCTCACGGAGGAGGAGCAGTGGCGGAAGCTGGAGCTGGTTGCCGACACGGCCCGCAAGGTCTGGGGTTGACGTTCCGCGCAAACGCCGCGATTCATTCAGATAATAGCCTTCGGGTCTTCCCGTGAAAGGAGCATTCCAATGAAGCGAAGCACCGATAGGATTCTCACCACGCATACAGGAAGTTTACCGAGGCCTCCCGACCTGCTGGAGATGATCGAGGCCAGGGAAGGCGGAAGGCCCTACGACGAGAAGGCCTTTGACGAGCGGGTGCGCACGGCCGTCGCCGAGGTGGTCAAGGACCAGGTCAGCGCCGGCATCGACATCGTCAGCGACGGAGAGCAGGGCAAGCCTAGCTTTGCCACGTACGTCAAGAACAGGCTGAGCGGCTTCGACGGCGCGAATCCGGATATGCGCGTGTTCGCCGATCGTCGAGACTTCCCCGAGTGGAGCGCGACAACGAAGCTGAGCTCGCTTGCCACGACCCCCAGACCCATGTGCACCGCGCCTTTGGGTTGGCGCGACAGGGCGGCTTTCGAGACGGATATTCGCAACCTGCAGTCCGCCATACAGGGAGCCGCGCCCGAAGAGGCGTTCATTCCCTCGGCGTCCCTGGGAATCATCGCCGAAATTATGGCCAATAAATATTACCCGAGCGAGAGGGAGTACCTGTACGCCCTGGCGGACGTCATGAAGGAGGAGTACGAGGCCATCGCCAACGCGGGCTTTGTGTTGCAGATCGACGCCCCCGACGCGGCCATGGGGCGCCACTCGCAGTTCTGGGACAGCCCGTTGGAGGACTTTCGGGCCGCGCTCGAGCTCCGCGTTGAGGCCCTCAACCATGCGCTGGCCGGCATACCCGAGGAGCAGGTGCGCTTTCACATCTGCTGGGGAAACTACGAGGGACCGCATCATTACGATGCGCCTATGTCGACAGTGTTACCAGTGGCCCTGCAAGCAAACATCGGTGCATTGCTTTTCGAAGCATCAAATCCGCGGCATGCGCACGAATGGACCACGTTTCGAGATACCGAGCTGCCAGATGACCTGATCCTGATTCCGGGTGTGATCGATTCGACGACAAATTTCGTCGAACATCCGGAACTTGTAGCAGAACGTATTTGTCGTTTTGCGGAAATCGTCGGTCGCGAGCGGGTCATCGCGGGTAGCGACTGCGGATTCGCGACTTTTGCAGGATTCGGCGCCGTAGACGGTGAAATCGCTTACGCGAAACTCGCAACCATGGCGGAAGGGGCGAGGATTGCCAGCGACCGGCTCTGGGGATAATGAAGTGAGTGATGCGAATCGGAGTCAATTTCGGCAGCGCCTCGTATATTGCGCAGATCGAAGACGTCAGTGCACTGGACGCAATTGACGACATTGCTGGTGTTGAGAGGGTCGACTGTCTGTCCATCGGCCGCATCGACCTGACCTTGCCCTTGGCATGACCGACCCGAATGACCCCGTAGTTGTGGATGCCGTTGCTTCGATTTGTGTTGCAGGCCAGAAAGCAAACACAGCGTTCGGCATGTCCGTTACAGATGTCGCTGAAGCAAAGCAGTGGCAGGATCACGGCGCATCATTGTTTTTGCTGCAATCGGATCAGGCATTTTTGTTGGCGGGTGCTGCCAACTGGTTGCAGCACTCAGATAGATCTGACGAAGCCCTTGCTGTCGGGGCCGTCATCGGTCTCGTTTGCATAGCCAAGGCGTCGCAATGCAAGCGTCACTTCATGCAGAGATTCGGCATCGTCTATGGTCGCAGGCATGGTCCAGGGCTCGCCGTCGGCAATGCTGCGCATGGTGCTGCGAAGGATCTTTCCCGACCGGGTCTTTGGCAGCCGGTCGACCACCGTACAGAGCTTGAATGCCGCCACCGGTCCGATTTCATTACGGACCATCGCGATCACGTCCGCAACAATCTCTCTCGCATCCTGATCAACGCCTGTGCTAAGCACCAGCATGCCGAGCGGTAATTGGCCCTTGAGCTGATCCGCTACACCGATTACTGCGCATTCTGCGACCTTGGGATGTGTTGCCAGTACTTCCTCCATTGCGCCTGTGGACAATCGATGACCTGCGACGTTTATTACGTCGTCCGTGCGTGCCATGACGAACACGTAACCGTTTTCGTCGATATAGCCGGCATCGCCGGTTTCGTAGTAACCGGGGAAGTTACGGAAATAGGTTTCTTTATAGCGCTCATCGGCGTTCCACAGGGCAATAAACGTGCCCGGGGGCATTGGCGATTCGATGACAAGCGCGCCAATATCTCCGCTGGCAACTGCGTTACCGCTTTCATCGAGCACTGCTACCGTGTACCCCGGCACGGGCCGCGCCGGCGAGCCGGGAACAATAGGCAACTGCTCGATCCCGAGACAGTTGGCGCAGATTGGCCACCCGGTCTCCGTCTGCCACCAGTGATCGATGACCGGTACCTTCAGAGTGTCCTGCGCCCAGTGCAAAGTATCCGGATCGCAACGCTCACCGGCCAGAAACAGAGCCTGTAAACTGGAAAGATTATATTTGCGAATATATTCGCCATCCGGGTCTTCTTTTCTTATGGCTCGAAAAGCAGTTGGTGCGGTAAACAGAACCTTGACCTTGTGTTCTTCGACCACTCGCCAGAACGCGCCCGGATCCGGAGTGCCTACCGGTTTTCCCTCGTAGATCACTGTTGTGTTGCCGTTGAATAACGGGCCGTAGACGATATACGAATGACCGACGATCCACCCGATGTCCGATGCAGCCCAGTACACGTCTCCTGCCTGTACGTTGTAGATCCTGGACATGCTCCATTTCAGAGCGACGATGCTGCCGCCGGTATCGCGAACCACGCCTTTCGGCTGACCTGTCGTTCCTGACGTGTAGAGGATATACAGCGGGTGATTCGCGTTGACGGGAATGCAATCAACGGGTTTTGCAGTTGCCATAGCATCCTGCCAATCCAGATCGCGACCCTGGACCAGATCCGCTTCCAGCATCGGGCGCTGCAGGATCACACAGAATTGCGGTTTCCGCTCGGCCAGCTCGATCGCCTTATCGAGCAAAGGTTTGTAGGCGACTAGCCTCGAAGGTTCAATGCCGCAAGAAGCGGATACAATCGCCTTGGGAGCGGCGTCATCGATTCGCATTGCAAGTTCTTTACTGGCAAATCCACCGAAGACGACGGAATGGATAGCGCCAATCCGGGCGCATGCGAGCATTGCGATCAGGGCTTCCGGCACCATCGGCATGTAGATTATTACGCGATCGCCTGCCACCACTCCCTTTGCGCTTAGCACGCCCGCAAACCTGGAAACTTCGTCCAGCAGTTCTTGGTAGCTTATGCTTCGTTGTGTCTGAGTAACGGGGCTATCGTATATAACCGCCTGCTGATCGCCTCTGCCATCATTAACATGAATATCCAGTGCGTTGTAGCAGGCATTGGTTATGCCGTCGGGATACCAGCGATAAAACGGAGGATTACTGTCGTTAAGGAGCTGCTTTGGCGCCCGATACCAGAAGATGTCATTCGCGGCTTGTTGCCATAATTTTTTGTTTTTCATTGACGCGATTCCCGCGGGGCTGATGCAACCAATCTATCGCAACTGGAATAAATTTTCAGACAATCCGAAAATGAATCAGGCATCATCGTGCATGGTTCACTGGAAAGTCCGCGTGGTCATTGAACTCAATCAGGAAAACAAACGGATGGTCTGGGACTTCTGGCAGCATCTGGAAGCCGCCAGAGCCGACCAGCTGATACAAATCGCAAATGAAAGTCTGGTTTCGAACATTAACTGGCATGGTCCGGACCCGATAAATGATTTGTGCGGCGTGCAGTCCTTTGTCGCCGATTTCTGGCTGCCGCTGCAGAAATCATTCCGCGATCTCAAACGACAGACGCATATTTTTTTTGGAGGCCAGTCGAACGGTCGCGTCGATGGCAAGAATGACGGCAATATGTGGGTGACCGGCACGGGGTACCTGAATGGAATTTTCGTCGACGATTACCTGTCGATTCCAGCAAATAACAACGAGGTCTGCATACGATGGGGCGAGTTTTGTCGCTTGGAGGACGGCAGGATTACAGAGATATTCTTCCTGCTCGATCTGGTTGAGCTCATTCGGCAAGCTGGTTTTAACGTACTACCGCCGAGTCGCGGCGCAGACGGCGTTTATCCGCCGCCGAGCGCGAACGACGGGATATTGCTGAAAGCGCAGAGTGAAAAAGAATCACAATACAGTCTCGACCATATCAGGCGATTCATATTCGACGGGCTGAACCGCTTCGATCAGTCAGACCTGAAAAGCATGGGCATGGCCGATTTTTTTCATCCCGATGTGCAGTGGTACGGGCCGGGCGGCATCGGTGCCTGTTCGAGCTTCAGGGAATTCGAGACCCTGCATCAGAAGCCATGGTTGCACGCATTCCCGGATCGTTCGGTGCAAAACCTCGACGCACTGTTTGCCGAGGGCAGCTACAGCGCGGCGCCGGGTTGGGCGGGAGTAAAGGCGACTCAGGGCGGCGAGTACCTGGACCACGCGGCGACTGGCAACGCGGTTGAGATCAATGGCCTTGACTGGTGGAAGCGCGACGGCGAAATGTATATCGAAAACTGGGTGTTCGTGGACATGATTCACCTTTTCCGCCAGCTGGGTGTGGACCTGCTCGAGCGGCTCGCGCAAGAAGCCGGGAGTATTCAGCCCGAAATGCGATAAAAGCGGCGAGCCGTGTCGGCCAGCAAGTCTCGCTGCTCCGATTCTGAGAACTCGGCTGCAATATCCAGGTAGCTTGAATATAAAGTGTTGTAGCTGACATAGAGTTTTTCGACTGGAAAGTTGGAGCCGAACATACAACGATCTACGCCGAAGATATCGATGGCAGTAAGCGCCGTCTTTCTCACGCGTTCGGCATCCCAGTTTTGCTCGAACATGCAAAACCCCGAAAGCTTGCAGTAAACATTGGGCAGTTCTGCAAGTCGCGCGAGTCCTTTTCGCCAAAGACCTAGACCATGCTCGGACTGGTCATGCGGAGACCCGCAATGGCATAAGGCGACCCGAAGATCCGGAATCCTGCCGAGCACTTTGGTAACAGTCGGCAGCTGTGCCGGGATTAACTGAAGATCGAACGACAAATGCCGCGACGGCAGGCGGGCGAGGTTTTCAGTCCAGACGGAGTTATCGAGCAATGCGCCGCTTCCGCTTTTCGCATCCTCAGCAGGCGATCGTCCAACGATTTGCCGGATGCCTCGCAGACTTCCGAATTCGGCCTGCGCATCGAGAACTTTATCGGTATCTTCATCCGCCAAATCACAGAATGCGACAACCGCATTCGGAATCCCGAGCGGTGTCCGTTGCGCTTCGGACTGCAGCCACCGCGTCTCCGCGACAGAGTCAGACGAAGCCGCGCCAACCTGGATGTGGACCGAACTAGTGACCGGCAGATCGCCAATGTCGCCAAGAAAATCGCCCACCAGGTAGTCGTGTTGAATTGGTGTCGGATCACCAAAGAAACGCACAACGCCGCGCTCCATCAACCATGGATAGTGAATCTTGTTCAGATTCCAGAGGTGATGGTGGGCATCGACGATCTGATCGATCATTGACTCAGTCCGAGCTAGGCTGCTGCTGCGCATAAATCTGTCGCATAATCGCCAGCTGGTCGTACAGGGTCCAGTCTTCCACAATGCCGCTTTGATCCAGTCGCCAGTGACTCATGCCGAGAATGAGCACTTCGGCGCCATCGCCCGGACAGTCGAATCCGCCGTCGACATGCATGCCCCGTACCGTCCAGCGGATGGCGAGATCAAGCTCGTTATTATCACCGCGGGACATGCAG
>JACZVC010000052.1 GCA_022572885.1 Pseudomonadota bacterium
AATGTCGTAACGTTTACCGGCGTCCGTAACGACCTCGCCCAGCAGCGCCGCCCGCCCGTCACCGAGTTGAGGCACAAAGTGCCCGAACTGATGGCCGGCATAGACAAGCGCGATGGGCTGGACACCCTCGGGTCGGGAAGCACCGCTGAAGATCCGAGCAAGCTCCGCCTCGTCCTCGGCGAGCGAGTCGAGACCAAGTTCGACAGCCAGATCGTTGTTCCATGCCAACATCGACGGCGCCGCCACGGCATCAGGCTCTACCAAGGCGTGGAAGCCTTCGGGTAACCTCGCGTAGCTGTTGTCGAAATTCATAGTTGAGTCTTGTGGCTAGTTAGTACGTGTCCAGAATACCGGGATTTTGCCAATTGATCATCCCCCGAGATACCGGACACCGAGTTAAGGATCATATAATGACAGTGATTCAGAACGAGGTGTTAGATGACAAATCAACGAAGAACATTCAGTCAGGAATTCAAGCAAGAAGCAGTGGCATTGGTGTTGGAACACGGCTAAAACGTTTGTGATCAGCCATCTCTTTACCACGATCCCAGGTGAGCGACTTGTAGAGTTCCCGCGGTAACTTATGAGCTTGCTTGATGAGCGCGTTGATCACCGTTTCGGTGTCTTTGCTCTTTACTTTGACGAGCATCACGTAGCGCGTATGACGTTCGACCAAGGTTGCGATCTGACTGTTGTTGCTGCCGAACAAGAGGTCTCCCTCCCAGTGGCCAGGTACGGCGCGATCTTCGGCTTCAGCCGGTCGTTCACGGATCGAGACAGCGTCGCTTATCCGGCCATGATCGGCAGTCTTCTGCGTGTGATGTCGCGAGCGACGCATCCCGCGGGTGCGCCTCAAGTGCTGTAACAGCTCTTTCTTCAACGCCCCGCGGGCCTGGATAAAGAGCGTGCGATAAATGGTCTCGTGTGACACCTGGTAGGTCTCGTCGTCCGGGAAGGTGCGCTTCAGCCACCCAGCGATCTGCCGAGGCGACCACTCGAGCTGCAGCTTACTCGCCACGATGCGCGCTAACGCTCGGTTCTGGGCCAGTTTACAGGTCTTCGAACGGTGTGCCCGGTCCCAAGCAGCCTGATCCGCCTTATTGGCCCGGTAATGTCGCCGGCCACCGTTGCGGCTGATCTCGCGACTCACCGTTGAAGGTGCTCGACCCAGTGACGCGGCGATCGAACGAAGCGACACGCCGGCGACAACACCCCGAGAAATCTCTTCGCGTTCCGCCAGGGTCAGCGCTAGACTCGATCGCCGATTCTCCGGCGGGCGTATCCCACCAGTCCTGGCCAAAATGCCCTGTATCGCTGAATGGTGACGATCAAACAGCTTGGCAATCGAGTTCAGAGACTCGCCTTTCTGCCAGCGATCCCACATCAATGACTTATCAGTTTCGGTGTAATAGATCCTCGATCGTTGCTTCATTTTCGACATCCTCCTCTCTAGTGTTAGAGATTAGGTGTTGCATCGACCGGTTAAAACCGTAGTCGTTAGCAGACCCTCAGCCCAATATTAGCGGAATGTCCGCTTTCGGGAGTGAAGCAGCCGTTAAGCCTCCCCTAAGAACTTTAAAATGACGGGCTGGTTTTGGCTAAAAAAATGACGGCTCAGTGGCGACAAAAAAGGAGTGAATCGTGACGTCAATGAATCATCACGGCTGGGATAAATTCCGCTCCGTGGTCAGCGACGCCCGGACTACTCATGACGCTGTACCGCCTCGAGTGATTTATGAACGTTCTCCATCGGGGAGACGCCGCCGATTGTCTCGGCAATCTTGCCATCTGGCGTCACGATGAATGTAGTGCGTTCGGCCAAGCCGTGACCGATCTCGACGCCACGCGTGTCCTTGCTGCCCTCGCGGCCCTCGTGAACGGTTATGCCATACGACTTTGCAATTTCGCCGGTGGTATCAGATGCCACCGCAAGCTTGCCCGCGCAATACTCTGGATCGGCCGAGAAATCATTGAGCCGCTCGATACTGTCGAGAGAAACCCCAATCACGCTCGCGCCCGCCGCCGTGAACTCATCCATGTTTTCGGCGAATTCGTGCGCCTGAATATTGCATCCTTGCGTATAAGCCGACGGATAAAAATAGACCACCACCGGGCCCTTATCGAGCGCATCGCGGAGCGAAAAATCGAAGGGCTCGCCGGCCAGTGATGCCTTCACCTCAAAGTTTGGCGCGGCGTCGCCTACTTCGAGGGCCGCGAGAGCCGAAAGAGCTATCACTGTAGAGCCTATGAGACCGAGTAGAAAGTTTTTCATAGTTTGCCCATTGTTGGTTGGTTTGATCTCAGTGACCAAATGGCCAGTGTGAATATTGACAACCGCAAAGGACGCCCGCAAGTCCTGGAACCAGTGCGACTGTGCGCTGAACGGCTCAATCACTCCCGAAACTGGCCGCGCACCGAAAGCGGCCATTCAAACATCGCCAAAATCGACAAAACGACAGGCCGCTAACGGCCAGAAGCGGACGTTCGCAGCGCGGTGCTGCGGACAGGTGGTCTGCATGCCTCAGGTGCCTTTCCTTCTGGCCGCGCGATGCGGCCGTTGCTACACTTCGACTTCGACGTCTGTTCCGGTCACGCGGACACAGTAGCGTGCGACGGCTCGTGGTGCCGGCGGACCGACGACCTCTCCTGTCCGAATGTCGAATGTTGCGCCGTGCCAAGGACAGGTGACCTCGTGGCCCGAGATCTCTCCCTCGGCCAAGGGCCCGCCTCTGTGCGTGCACGTGTTGTCGAGCGCGAAGAACCGGCCGTCGACATTAAACAACGCGATCGACTTGCCTTTGACGTCGCTTAGTCGCGCCTGACCGGGCTCGATTTCGTTTGTCTTCGCTACCTTCACAAAGTCAGCCATGGATCTTTCCTCCCGTCTACTCGGTTTCCGCGAACCGCTCTCGAGGCGTAGCCGCTATCGCTGGTATTATCGTGCCAAGACCGATCCGGGGGAAAGCTTATCTTTGCCCTGCGAGCGCTGCGGCTCTATGCTGTTATTCCATGCCGGGCGGCCGTCATCCGCGCGCCACGGCCGCACGTAGTCGGCGCGGGTCCAGCCGCGAATGATATCGAAAAGGGCCGAAGAACACATGCAAGAGATCGTCAATGGCATCCTGACGTGGACCTGGTTCTCGGAACCCCACGGCTACGACTTCAATGGCCACCTGATCCGGGATCCTAGTGGCAACCTGTGCATCGACCCAGTGGACCCCTCGGGCCCAGTGCTCGACGAGATCGCCGGCGAGGGCGTCGCCCGTATCCTGCTCACCAACCGCAACCATTCCAGGGCCGCCAGCCGGGTGCGGGAGCGGACCGGGGCGCGGATCGCCATCCACCCGAACGACGCCGGCTACGCCCGTGACCAAGGGACTGAGCCGGACGATTCCTTCAAGGCCGGCGAAAGCATCGGGCCGCTGAAGGTCATCGCCGTCCCCGGCAAGTCACCGGGGGAGGTGGCGTTCCATTGGCTGGAGCGCCGGATCCTGATAGTCGGCGACGCGGTGATTGGCAACCCGCCAGGGCGGTGCGGGCTTTTGCCCGAAAGGGTGATGGACGAACCGCCGCGTCTCAGGGACGGCGTTCGTGCGCTTTTGGACTTGGACTTCGACACCCTGTTGGTAGGCGACGGCGTCTCGATCCTCGAAGGTGCGAAGGACCGGCTCAGAGACCTGGTCGATTCCTTTCCCGGCTGAGGGAGGCGGCCCCATGTCCGACAAGTGGTAGACCATGATCGAATCTGTCAGCGCCGTCACCCTCGCCACCCACGACATGGGGAGAGCGGTGCGTTTCTACCGGGCCCTCGGCTTTGACGTGGTCCGCGGTGGCGCTAATGCCACATTCACCAGCTTTCGCGCCGGCACCAGCTACCTCAACTTGACAGCCCAGCCGGCCCACCGGCGGTGGTCGTGGTGGGGGCGGGCCGTCTTCCATGTGGCCGACGTGGACGCCTTCTACCACCGCGCCGTCGCCGAGGGGTTGGACCCCCAAACGCCCCCCCGCGACGCAGAATGGGGCGAACGCTACTTCCACATCACCGACCCAGACGGGCACGAACTCAGCTTCGCCCGGCCTGTGGGTGCCGCAAAGGGGGAGTCATAACGGGTGTTCGACGTCATCCTCCGGACCTCGCCCGGTTACCGTATTATGGTCGCAATGCCAAAACTTCCCCGACAAAAGGCCGTTGTTCGGTCCAAAGGTGAACGGAAAAGATGGGCTTACCGGAACGGATACGGGGTTATTTAACTGAGCTTGCCCGGCGCCGCGAGACGATCACCTACCGCGATTTGGCCAAGGCGCTTGAAGTCCAGCCGCCAAATACAATTCATCAGGTGACAAACGCGCTTGAAGTGCTCATGCAGGAGGATCGTGCAAATGGAGCGCCATTTCTTGCCGCTATGGTGGTCAGCAAAGCACGGAACGGGCTTCCTGCACCGGCCTTTTTTTCTTTTGCCCGTTCGCTTGGCCGAATTAAAGGATCGGATACGGGCCCGGAAACCCACGCCTATTATGCCGGGGAACTCAAGAGCACTTGGGACTACTGGGGCAGCTTAGACAACCGATTTTAGGAAACGAACGCCACGGGCATTCCTGCCCGTTCCAAGATCGAAAGAGGCGGACGATCTACGCTCCATGTTCGAGGTACGGCAAACACTTCTTTTCCGTACACCCTTGTTCGCGGTCGACCTCGCTAGTCGTAAAAACGATCTAAATCACGATGATCGACGGTACGGAAATCATTGATTTTCGGTATCCACCTGTTAATCCGCATAATTCAATGAATGTCCGCTTCGGGTCGTTAGCGGCCCGTCGTGGCAATATTAGCTGAATGTCCGCTTCCGGGGGTAAAGCGGACGTTCGATTTGAGCAAAAGCCGATTTTTGACAGTCCGCTTTCGGCCAGGAGCGGACATACCAAACAGTATAATTATTCCTTATTCGGTGTGGATATGATCTGAGTACTCAGCCAGAACTCGTAGGATTCGTCACACGATCCCGGGCCAACATGGCACAATGCTGGTCAACAATCGCGCTTGATATCCGAACCTTTCTAGATTCATGCGGTACCAAGTTTAGCTACATCTACCAAGGGGTTAATCACAGCTTTCACGAGCTCCAGCCCGGCCTGCTTCTTGCCAATGTCCCAGGTAACGGTGCCGCTCGCATCCTTTTTCATTTTGACCGAGGTTGTCGCCATGAGCAGCGTTAGGTTGATGACCACTCCCAGGGCGAGGATCACACCGACGATCAGGTCATCAGAGCTCTCAACTTTTTCCCAAGCCTGCCGAACGAACGGTGCGAGCTCAGGGTTGCCCGCGTACTCCTTGAGCACGAGTCGGCCAAAATGGACGGATTCGGCGGCAGACATTTCTTGCTTGAGGGACTCGCTGTCGAGGGTTACCAGTGCGTCCACTTCCGCAACTCTCTCGGAGTTGCTGCGTACTTCAGCGTACGATACCTGCTTGTAGACGATGTTGAAAAGCTCCTTCGTGACTTCGATCACCTGCGAATCCGAAAGGGCCTGGATCAGTTCTTGTGTAGTTTGCATGGTAGTTTTTCCTCTCTAGCGGAAGTCTCCAGTTAAGCTAAACGCGGTCCATAGTTGGAGCGAATTCGCCTCGTAGTCATTATTCAGCAGCTCAAGCATGGCTTCCCGGCAGGCCGAGGCGCGTGACTGATGGCTTTCGACCCATTTTTCATAAAAGAGTGTGAAGAAGCGACTAGCACAGCCCGCGCTGACCTTCCAGTGGGTGGAGATCAGACTCGAGGCGCCGGCCTGGATGAAAGCCCAATCCAACCCAAGTGTGTCGCCGCCGATGCCCTCCTTCGCGAGACCGCTGACGCAGGCCATAACCGAAACGTGGCTGCCTTTGAGGTTGAGTTGTGCATGCAGGATCGCGCTCGGCGTCAGCTTTCCGTCGTGTTGTCCTCCGACGATCCGGTTCTCGTCCGGTAGGCCTTGTTTGTCGGCCAACACGAGATAGGAGTCGTGGAATGGGTTGCCATGTGCCTGCTCAGGGAACCAGCCATGAGTCGAGAAATGGACTATTCGATGATCAAGAGCTTCTTTGCTAACGCGCTCCAGAGTCGCTTCGGCAAGGCGAACCGGGTGCCCGCTCATCCCGTGCTC
>JACZVC010000053.1 GCA_022572885.1 Pseudomonadota bacterium
CTGGGCGCAACTTTGTTATCCCTATGGGTCATCAAAGAAAGACGCGCTGGAAAAGCTGCAGTTTGACTTATATTATGTAAAAAACCACAACCTGATGTTCGA
Source organism: Pseudomonadota bacterium (assembly GCA_022572885.1). Lineage (NCBI taxonomy): Bacteria > Pseudomonadati > Pseudomonadota > Pseudomonadota bacterium. Next base: position 103 of record JACZVC010000053.1, read on the forward strand.
CCTGATGATCCTGCTGCAAACCGCGGAAGTGGTGTTCCTCGGCAAGGGGGCGCGTTGAACATGAGGGCACGGAGCGACAGGCGGTGAGCAGCTTCGGTACAGTCAGTTACGCATTGGCCGCCGTCCTTTTTGGGATCCTCGCGATCCTGCTGCTGACCTCGTGGCGCGGCCGCCTGCAGGGCGGGTTGTTGATCGGCGCGAGTATCGTCACGGTCATCTGGGCAACGCTGATCGCCATGCAGGGTAAAACTCCGACCATACCGCTGGCCGGTGTGGTGACCGCGGAGTTTCTGCGTGCTGGTGTCTGGATGATGTTCCTGTCCAATCTCGCTTCAGCGGTGGGCGTATCCAGCCTGACTCGCAGGCTGGCGCATCTCACCTGGGCGGGCGCACTGGTAATCGCGTTGTTGCTGTGGTGGCAAAGCTCGGGTTTGTCCACGGATGCGAGCGGGGCGGTGATGGTGCCCGGCGGCCTTGCCGTGGCACTGATGGGCCTGATCCTGATCGAACAGATCTATCGCAACGCGCCGGCACAAACTCGTCCTGCCCTGAAATACATCCTGTTCGCCATCGGCGGCCTGTTCGCTTACGACTTGTTTCTGTACTCGCAGGCTTTCCTGTTCAAGGCCATTTCCACCGATGCATGGAACGCGCGCGGCCTGGTCAACGCGATGCTGGTGCCGTTTCTTGCCCTGGCGGTGCGCCGCAACCCGAACCTGTCGCTGGAACTGTTCGTGTCCAGGCACGTGGTTTTCTATTCCACGACCCTGACCGCGGTCGGTATCTACCTGGTCGCGATGTCGGCCGGCGCTTATTACATCCGCTTGTTCGGCGGGACCTGGGGCGGCGTCGTGCAGATCGTATTTGTCGCCGGCGGCATCGGCATATTGCTGGCCTTGCTGACCAGCGGCTCGTTGCGCGGACGCCTGCGGGTCTTCCTGGTCAAGCATTTTTACAAGAACAAGTTCGATTATCGTGAAGAATGGCTGCGGCTGATCGGAGAAATGACGACGCAGTCGGGCGGCCGCGACTTGTACGCGATGCCGGTGCGCGCGTTATCGCATATTGTGGGCAGCGACGGCGGCAGTCTCTGGCTCTACGACGAAACCCGGAAGATCTATGACTGCCGTGCCAGCGTCGCTACCGAGGAAATCCTCGAAACCCTGCATGAGGACGACAGCCTCGTCGAGTTCCTGCAAGACCGGCACTGGATCATCGAGATGGAGGAGTGGCGGCGACACCCGGAAAATTACGCCAACCTGGCGATGCCGAGTTGCCTGATCAAGGATTCCGGCACCGCCTTGATCGTCCCCTTGCTGCTGGGTGAAAAACTGACCGGTTTCGTGGTGCTGCATGCCGGGCAACGGACCGAGGGTCTGGACTACGAAGACCGCGACTTGTTGAAAACCGCGGGGCGGCAGCTTGCGACTCACATCGCCCGCCATGAAGCCGTTGAGCGGCTGACCGAAAGCCGCCAGTTCGACGCTTATCACCGGCTGACCGCTTTCATCATGCACGACATCAAAAACCTGGTCGCGCAGTTGTCGCTGCTGGTCGGTAACGCCGAAAAACACAAGGCCAACCCGGAATTCGTCGACGACATGATCGAGACGGTCGCCAACTCGGTGGATCGCATGAACCGGTTGATGGATCAGTTACGCCATGGCGAGCCGCAGGAGCAAGTCGAGAGCATGGAGCTGCGCGAAGCCGCCGAGCGGGCGATCCGCCGCTGTGACGAGCGCCGCCCGGTCCCCGAGTTGATCGGCAACGCGGGATCCGTGCGGGTCAAAGTGGACTCCGCTCGCCTCGTGCAGATGCTCGAACACCTGATCCGCAACGCCCAGGATGCGACGGCCGACGATGGCAGCGTGCGCGTCCAGATCCTCAAAAAGTCGTCGCAGGCCTGCCTGCGGGTCGAAGACAGCGGCAGCGGCATGGATGAAGAATTTATCCGCGAAAGATTGTTCAAGCCCTTCGACAGCACCAAGGGAACGCGGGGCATGGGCATCGGCGCCTACCAGGTACGCGACTACGCGCGGACGATGGGCGGGCAGATCAATGTGTACTCGGAGCCGGGCAAGGGCAGTTGTTTTGAAATTCTGCTGCCGCTCGATATAAGCAGTGACAAGAATGTAGCCGTTGCCGCCGATTCGCTGACCGGTACCGGCTGAAGAAAACCACAGGGTGAACTGATGGCGAAAGATGAAAAAAACAAACTGCTGATCGTCGAGGACGACATGGGGCTGCAGAAACAGCTCAAGTGGTGTTTCGCAGACTACGAGCTGTCGTTCGCCGACGACCGTGAATCGGCGATCGCCCAGTTGCGGCGCAACGAACCTGCCGTGGTCTTGCAGGACCTGGGTTTGCCACCGGATGCCGAGGGCGTCAGCGAAGGCATCGCGACGCTGGAAGAAATCCTGACGCTCTCGCCAGAGACCAAGGTCATCGTCGTTACCGGCAATGACGACATCGAAAACGCGGTCCGCTCGGTAGGCCTTGGGGCTTACGATTTTTACCGCAAGCCGGTCGATACCGATGTGCTCAAGCTGCTGGTCGAACGGGCATTTTCCATGTGGCATCTCGAGCAGCAGAATCGGCGCTTGCTGAACGCCAGCGGCAGCATGCCGATCGATGGCGTAATCGCGGTCAGCAAGGAAATGCAGCAGGTCTGCAGAATGGTCGAGAAAGTCGCGCCCAGCGATGTCTCGGTATTGATTCTCGGCGCCAGCGGTACCGGCAAGGAGTTGCTGGCCCGTGCGGTACACGGTCTCAGCGACCGCAAGTCACAGCCTTTCGTCGCGATCAACTGCGCGTCGATCCCCGACAACCTGCTGGAAAGCGAGTTGTTCGGCCACGAAAAAGGCGCGTTTACCGGCGCCCACAAACAAACCGTGGGCAAGGTTGAAACGGCTGCGGGCGGTACTTTGTTCCTCGATGAAATCGGCGACATGCCGCCCGCGTTGCAAGCCAAGATGCTGCGCTTTTTGCAGGAACGGGTGATCGAACGCGTTGGCGGCCGCAAGGAAATCCCGGTGGATGTGCGGGTAGTCTGCGCGACCAACCAGGACCTGCAGGAAATGATAGCCAACGGCGCCTTTCGCGAGGACCTTTATTACCGGATCGCGGAGGTGATGATTGACCTGCCGTTGCTCAAAGACCGCAGCGGCGATATCTCCGCGCTGGCCTACCTGATGCTGGAGCAGTTCAGCGTCAAGCAAGGCAGGTCCCGCCGCCGCTTCAGCCAGGACGCGATCCAGGCGATGGAAGCATACGCGTGGCCCGGCAATGTTCGCGAGTTGCAGAACAAGATCAAGGCGGCCAGCGTGATGGCGGAAGGAAAACTGATCACCGCGGAAGATCTGGCCCTGGCTGTGCCGGACGGCCTGATGATGAATCTGAAAGCGGTGCGTGGAGAGGCCGAAAAAGACGCGGTGCAAAAAGCGCTGGCGGTGGCACGCGGCAATGTCGCCAGGGCGGCCGAATTGCTCGGCGTCACGCGGCCGACGCTGTATGACCTGATCAACCGCCACCAGGTCGCGAACGGCAAAAGCAATGAGCAGGAGCTTATTGTTAAACGAAAAGGCGAAAAACTGTGACGCAGTTCACAGTTATGCAGAATCTCGCCGGTTGCGCTGCAACGCCTGTCAAAGCAGGTATAGAATACCTTGTAAATAATTGAAAAAATAAGGAATTATTGAGTTACACGATAAGAATATGGCCGTACAGAAACAAAAAAACGAATATTTGGGATCATGGACAAATGCCGGCGACCGCTGACGACAATCATTTATCGGTGACAAGTCAGCCTGCCGTCAGCTCCGGCCCGGCCAACTGGCCGCTCCTGCTGGTCTGTCTCGCCGTCGCCTCGCTCGGCATGGCGCCGGCTTTCGTTTCCCTGTGGCCCAAGTGGTGGGATTCATTTACCTATTCGCATGGCTTGCTGATCGTCGCGATATCGCTGTGGCTGATGTGGCGGCAACGCGACGCGATCAACGACGCCGCAACGGAAAAAGGCTGGTGGGCGATACCATCGCTGCTGGCTGCGCTGTTCCTGTGGACCTTGTCGTTCGCCGCCAGCGTCGCAATAGGCATTGAAGCGATGTTGCCGGCCGTACTCTGGCTCACCGTTGCCGCTGTCTTCGGACTGAAAATAGCGCGCCGACTGGTTTTCCCGATCGGGTTTTTGTATTTCGCGATCCCGGCCTGGGATTTGATCAACGGCGCTTTGCTGGCAGCTACCGTGAGCGTGGTCGATGGGATCCTGGATCTGCTTCGCGTGCCGGCCTGGATCCAGGGCAACACCGTGCAGATTCCATCGGGTGCATTCGAGATCGCCGGTGGCTGCAGCGGCTTGCATTTCTTCATCGTTGCGCTGGCGATCAGCGCCTTGTACGGGCATTTGTATTATCGGCGGTTTTTGAACAAGGGCTTGCTGATTGGCATCGCGGCCTTGTTCGCGTTGCTGACCAACTGGCTGCGCGTGTCCACCATTATCATCGTCGGCCACCTGACCGAGATGCAGAGCTTCCTGGTCAAGGTCGATCACTATTATTTCGGCTGGGTGTTGTTTGGCCTGATGCTGATCCCGTTTTTCTATGTCGCGAGATCCATCGAGCTGCGCGAGGCCAATACAAAGAAGCCACCCAACCCGGCAACGCCTGCCGCTGCACAAACACAAATGCGGGTCAATCCCGGGCTGATCTCAGGTATTTGCGTGATGTTGCTGCTGCCGGCCCTGGTTTGGGGGCAGTCGCTGACGCGTCAGGCCACACCGGTGACGATTGAATTGCCGGCGGTCGCAGGCTGGCATGGCCCGTTGTCCACGGCGGTGTCCTGGCAGCCACATTATCCGGGGGCCAGCGGTGAGACGCTGATGGCGTACCGGCTAGGCGGTATCGAAATCGATGTCTATGCCAACTGGTATGTGAACCAGGCGCAGGGCCGGGAACTGATCGGTTTTGGCAATGACATTGCGGGCCTGTCGGTCTGGCGAAACGCGGGGGCTGGCAGCGCATCGATCGTGTTGCACGCCGGCGGGCGGGCCAATGTGCGGGAAATTGTGTTGCAATCGAGCAGGCAGGGTAAGCGCCTGGTCTGGTACTGGTACCAGGCTGGATCGCGGAGCCTGGTGTCGCCCGCCAAGGCCAAGCTCTGGCAAGGCTGGCAGGCGATGTGGGGGGACAGCGGGACCGGCCTGGTGGCTTTGTCCATGGTCTGCGCCAGCGACTGTACGGCAGAAAGACAAACGCTGACGGACAGTGCCGGCGGCATTTACCAGGAAATCAAAACGAGCTTACACGCCGTGATCCGCGCGGAATCAAAAACGGGAACAGAGACATGAATATGACAACAGCGCCGGGAAAAACCGGCCCCACAAGTACTGGTCCCGCAAAAAGGGGCTCGCTCGTCTTGCTGGCGTTGCTCTTGTCCGTCGGTGCATGCGATCGCGACCCGGCGAGCCGCCTTGAACTCGCGCAACAGAAAGTCGCCGATAACGACTATGTCACCGCGATCATCGAATTGAAAAATCTCCTGCAATCGTCGCCGGACAACATCGCAGCGCGGTTGTTGCTGGCGAGAGTATCGCTGGCCCTGGGCGATCCGCTGGCGGCCGAAAAGGAATTGAATGTCGCGCTCGATCTGGGCACGGAAGCCAGTGCGCAGACTGCCCTGCATTATGAAATTCAACTTACGCTGGGCGGCCACGCCGGCATCCTCGAAGCGCTCGATCTCGATGGCGGCACCGATGGGCTGAGCGCTACGCAGGCCATGGAAATTCGCGGGCTGGCGTTGCTGGGTCTGGGCAGTTCGATCGAGGCGGAGACGTTTTTCCGGCAGGCACTGGCAATCGA
>JACZVC010000054.1 GCA_022572885.1 Pseudomonadota bacterium
GGTGCTCGGCGACCACGGCGTGAGCATACGCGCGATCGCGCAGGGTTCGTCCGAGCTGAACATCTCGTTCGTCGTCCGCCGCGGTTCCATCGCGAATATTTCTCGTTGTGGGCAAATATACCACTCATACACCAATTTTATCGTATGAATGGGCATGAAACCCACTTCCAATCCAGAGAGTACAATAGGCGGCTGGAAAGATCAAACAATTTCCAGTGATTTTCTTGAATCTTGAGAAACTTACACGGTATGGTCTTCTATGCCCGATCGCGGATGATTTCTCTGGTTGATAACTGTGGAGTACGAGTGATGGCCAAAGCATATATCAAACTGCAACCGTCAGAAGCTGTCATCGTCGGGGCCGCTGCGCAGATTTACGCTGCCTATGTCATCGCCGGTCGGACCGAACAAGGCCACGAGGCAGAATGGATGGAGCAGTCGATTCGCGAAGCCATCTGTATCGCAAAAACAGTCGACAGCAGCGTGCAGGCCGACACGGAACTCGACTGAGGGGTTGTAAATGATTCGGTTTTTGCCTCGAAGGAGCCGGCTATGTCAGCCCAGGGCTGGCAAAATTGGCCCCTTTAGGGCCAAGTCATTTTGGACGGCTGAAATGTGACGACATTTGAGATTCGGATTTCTCATTTGTGTCGCGGTGTTTGAAACTGAACAAGGGCGTGCTTCGGATTTCCGACTTCGTGAAAACGCCAACTTATTTCGGCGGGTTCCCTGATCGCTCACTCACACCTGCGCTTCAACGGAAGTCCTACCAATTGGTGAACGAACCGTCGCGTCGCCGCAGTTGAGGCGTGCGGCCCTCTGGAAACGGCGGGTAGGCTGCCAGGGCGTCGGTGTGGAATTCGATTCCCAATCCCGGACTCTCCGGCGGCAGCAGGTCACCGGCATCGAACGGCACTTGCACGGGGAAAAGTTCGGGCAGCACCGTGCCCGGGACTCGGGCCAATTCCTGAACCGCAAAATTACTGACCGCCAGATCGAGATGCAGACAGGCGGCCGTCGACACCGGGCCCAGGGGATTGTGCGGCGCCAGGGCGATGTAGTGCGCCTCGCACCAGCCGGCGATCTTGCGCGCTTCGGTCAGGCCGCCGGCGATGCACAAGTCGACGCGGCAGTAGTCCATCAGCTCCTCTTCGATGACCTGCCTGAAGGCCCATTTGCCCGCCCACTGCTCTCCCACGGCGATGGGCACCGCCGTCTGCTGCCGCACCAGGCGCAGACTCTCGGCGCTCTCGCTGCGGATGGGGTCTTCGACAAAGAAGGGGTGGTACTGCTCTACCCCCCGGCAAAACTGGATGCTGGCGGCCGGATCCAATCGCGTGTGCACGTCCACCAGAATCTCGATCTCCTCGCCCAGTTCCTCGCGCACCGCCCGCACCTGCTCGATGCCGTAACGCACCGCCCGGCTCGGCTCCAGCAGCTCCTTTCCCACGGGGTCTACCAGACTCCAGCGCACGAACTTCCATCCGGCGTCCCGGGTCTTTCTGCAGCTGGCCAGCAGGTCGTCGATCCTGTGCGGGTCGCCGTTGTGCGGGTAGCAGACCACTCGGTCGCGCACCTTGCCGCCCAGTAGCTCGTACACGGGCACGCCGAGTGCCTTCCCCTTGATATCCCACAGGGCGATGTCCACGGCACTCACCGCACTGGTCTGCACGCCGCCGCCCGGGAAAAAGCCGCCGCGAAACATCACCTGCCACAGGTGCTCGGTGCGGAAAGGGTCTTCGCCGACCAGGTCGGGCGCCATGGAGTCGACGACCTCGGCGACGGCCCTTCCCCGCCTCTTCAGGCCCCCTTCGCCCATACCGTAGATGCCCGAGTCGGTCTCTACTTTGACGAAGATACCGGCGTCGAGCACAAAGGGCTTAACGGCAGTTATTTTCATGGTGGTGCTCCTGGCGTTCTAAGGTGGTACGAGCCTGACGCGGCGATCTGTCGATGCTGCCGTCAGGCGTGATATGAATACACCTCGGTATATGTGAATGCTCATCTGGGAGTGGGTCGAATAATCTCTCTTTCGGATAGGGTAGTCAAGGAGAGCGCGGAGCGCGGTTGGCTCCCCCTCTCGATGGTGGCGGGGAGCCAGAAAGTGCTTGACAATTCAATGGGCCTGACTCACACTGGTAGGGGTCTGTGCGGTGACCCGTATCTGCCTGAGATTCAAGGAGTTGAGGAAGAGTGAGCCCTTCCAGCCGCGCGGCGGGAATTCCATGAGTGCCGAATTGCGGACAGACCAGTTTGAGCTGAGGCGCAGGCTGGTGCAGATGGAGATGCTGTACGAGGTCGGCCTGGCGCTGAGCGAGTCTCTGGACCCTACATACGTGGCGGACGAGCTGCTGCAGCGGGCGCTGACGATGGTAGACGCGCGGTCGGGTCTGCTCATGGTGAGAGCTGAGGAAGGGGGAGCTATCGAGATCATCGGCAAGGCCGGGGTCGAGTGCGACGAAGGGGAGATCCTCCAGCTACCCGAAATAGAGGAGGTCTGGCGCCACAAGGCCGCTGTCCAAAACGACCGCGAGACCTCGAGCTGCCGCTACCTCTGCATTCTGCCGCTGGAGTGCCAAGGAGAGGTGAGGGGACTCCTGATCGTGGCAGACAAGGAGAGTCGCGACAGCGGCATCGGACCCTTCGACGAAAGTGACGAGTCGATGTTGCGGTCTTTCAGTCTCCAGGCCGGCGCTGCCCTGCACAACGCGCGTCTGCACCGCAACCTGGAGGAGACCCATCGTCAGCTCGTGGCTGCCCAGGCCAAGATCGTGCAGCTCGAGACCGAGGTTGCCGAGCGCAAGCAGGCCGAGGCGGCGCTCCGGGAGAGCGAAGAGCGGCTTCAACTGGCGCTGGGGGCATCCCGAGCCGGCACGTTCGATTTCGATGTCGCCACGCAATATTGCACCTGGGACGATCGCTCTCTTGAGATCTACGGCCTCTCGGAAGCGGATCGCTGCGGAGACGCCGAGTTTTTCTATTCCCTCGTTCACCCGGAAGACAGGCCGCGCCTCCGAGCGGTACACGAGCAGGCGCTTGCCTCTGAAAGTCGCTACAGTGTAGACTACCGCATCAGAAGGCCCGACGGCGACGAGCGCTACGTGCAGGCCAACGGCGTGATCCTACGCAACGACCAGGGCGAGGCCGTGCGGGCGATCGGCGTGGAATTCGACATCACCGAGCGCAAGCGCGCCGAGGAGGTGCTGCGCGAGAGTGAAGCCCGGAATCGCGCGTTCCTCTCGGCGATTCCCGATATGATTTTTACCTTCCGCGAAGACGGTACCTATCTGGATTTTATGCCGGCGCCAGGGGTCGAGCCCTACGTGAAGCCCGAGGAATTCCTGGGCAAGACCGTCCACGCGGTCTTGCCAGCCGACAAAGCGGAACGGACGATGCAAGACATCCGCCGGGCGCTCAAGACCGGTGCGGTTCAAAGACACGAATACACCCTGGCTTCTGGCGACGAGCAACGCGACTTCGAGTACCGCATGGTGCCCAGTGGAGACGGTGAGGTGATGGCTATTGTGCGCGACATCACCGAGCGCAAGAAGATCGAACAAGAACGGGAAAAGATGCTGGCTGAATTAGAAGATAAAAACGCTGAACTGGAGCGCTTTACCTACACGGTCTCGCACGACCTGAAAAGCCCCCTGGTCACGATCAAAGGGTTTCTAGGGATGCTCCGTGTAGATGCGCGGTCGGGAAATCCAGAACGCATGGAAAAAGATATCCAGTACATCGAAACGGCAACGGACAAAATGAGTCGTCTGCTGGGCGAACTTTTGGAACTCTCTCGCATCGGACGCCTGATGAACCCGCCCGAGGCCGTCTCGCTGACCAACTTAGCCGACGAAGCCGTAGAAATGGTAGCTGGACAGATTGTTGCGCGTGGTGTTAACGTTGAGGTGGAGCCCGAGATGCCGGTGGTTCATGGAGATCGGGTGCGCCTGGTGGAAATCTTTCAAAACCTGATCGACAATGCGGTGAAGTTCATCGGGGATCAGCCGAGGCCGCGGGTGGAGATCGGGGCTACGAAGCAGCACGGGGAGATCCTGTGTTCGGTACGGGACAACGGCATCGGCATCGATTCTCGCTATCACGAGAAGGTCTTCGGGTTGTTCGAGCGCTTGGGTATCGAGGCCGAAGGTACGGGCATTGGTCTAGCGTTGGTCAAGCGCATCGTGGAAGTGCACGGGGGCCGGGTCTGGGTGGAGTCGCAGGGCGAAGGACACGGCAGCACATTCTGGTTTACGCTGCCCGAGCACGGGGTCTCGATGGCTCCGGCTAAGTAGTCCTGCAAAAGTATTTCGGTAAATCTGCTGGTATCACCTTGGGCGAAGGCTGGCGTCGGTCCAGCAATTCTAAATTCAAAATCAGGTTGACAAGCGGGCAACCAGGTGTTAGTGTCATGGATCATACCAGAAGAGGAGATAATGCCCAAACCGCTGTCATTAGACCCGCTTATCAAGCAACTGCGTCAACGCTGGCAAGAGTTGCCTGATTATCGTCAACCCAGTAACAACACCCAATACACCATCGCCGATGCTGCGCTGGCCGCATTTTCAGTTTTTTTCATGCAGTCGCCCTCCTTTCTAGCCCATCAGCGAGACGTACAACAAAGAAAAGGGCGAAGTAATGCCGGAACGCTCTTTGGCCTAGAGAAGATACCGACTGACAATCAGATACGGAATCTATTGGACCCGATAACGCCGGATCACTTTCACGATGATTTCGAGTGGGTGATCGATGAATTGGAGCGCAGTGGTCATTTGGAGGCTTTCCGCGACTACGCAGGGACCTATCTTGTGGCCCTTGATGGGGTATGTTACCACGCCTCAGAGAAGATACACTGTTCCAAGTGTTCACATCGAAAAGATCGCACAGGGGTGATTCACTATTATCACAGTGCCATCATTCCGGTATTGGTCAAGCCGGACTCGGCTCAGGTCGTGTCCTTGCCCCCGGAGTTCATTGTGCCCCAGGATGGTCATAACAAGCAGGATTGTGAGCGGGCCGCTGTCAAAAGGTGGCTGGCTCAGCATCACGCGCGCTATGGGCGTGTGACTTTTCTCGGAGATGATCTCTACTCCAATCAACCGTTGTGCGAGTTGATCGATGCTACCTACGAGCAGTATTTTGTTTTCGTGTGCAAACCTGATTCTCACCGCACGCTCTATGACAGGCTCTCGACGATGTCGCGGGAACTGGAAATCAAGCAGATTCGACGCTGGAATGGGCGTCATGGCGAAAACTGGACCTATCGTTTTGTCAAGCAAGTTCCTCTTCGATCTGGATCGGATGCCTTATTGGTCAATTGGTTTGAACTCACGATTACCCATGAAGACACCGGTAAGACGCTCTACCAAAACGCCTGGGTCACCAATCATGTGATTACCTCAGAGAACGTCTCCAGCCTGGTCAAAGTAGGTCGTAGTCGCTGGAAAGTAGAAAACGAAAACATCAATATTCTCAAGACGAAGGGGTATCATCTCGAACACAACTTTGGGCATGGCAAGGGGCATCTTTCCAGCGTTTTTTTCACGTTGAATCTGTTGGCGTTTCTCCTTCATACCGTTCAAGATCTCGTCAATGAAGCCTACCGTCTGCTGCGAGATACATTAGCTGTGCGTCGTACCTTCTTCAATGATCTGAAAGCCTTGACTCGCTACCTGGTTTTCGAGAGTTGGGAGACCCTCTTTAGGTTCATGCTGGACAGCTTGGAACTCGATATTCCTCCTCCATTTTCTAAATGAGAATTGCTGCGTCAATCCAGGTGTCGAAACGGCGATGGTCCTGGTAGCCCCGATCCAAGACGGCGGTCTCGTCCCGATCCAAGAGCGTGCTGACGAACGGGCGCTCTC
>JACZVC010000055.1 GCA_022572885.1 Pseudomonadota bacterium
GCCATTGGTATCCTCGCAGGCGCCGATGTGCTGGTGCCGGCGCTGGCGTTACCGGATTGGGTGTTGCGCCTGGTCGCCCTGCTGCTGATCCTCGGTTTCCCGCTGTCTCTGGTCATGGCCTGGCATTTCGACTGGACGCCGGACGGGCTGAAGCGTGCGGGCTCGGGCAATGATGCTGCGCCTGTGGCGGGGCCGACCGACCCCAAGACAGAAGTCGCCATTGAGTCGCCAGCCGATTCGCCAACCACCGCCCCGCCAAAGGCTTCCATTGCCGTGCTGCCATTTGTGAACATGAGTGGTGACAAGGAAAACGAGTATTTCTCGGATGGTCTGTCCGAGGAACTGCTAAACGTGCTGTCCAAGATCGGCGAGCTAAAGGTCGCCGCGCGGACTTCGTCTTTTCATTTCAAGGGAAAGACCGGCGATATCGCCGAGATCGCCCGCAAGCTCGGGGTCGCATCCATCCTCGAAGGCAGCGTGCGTCAGTCGGGGCCAAAAGTCAGGATCACTGCGCAGCTGATCAATGCCGCCGATGGTTATCATCTTTGGTCCGAGACTTTCGACCGCGAACTGGATGATATTTTCGCCGTTCAGGATGAGATCGCATCCTCGGTGGCCGAGGCCCTCAAGGTAAAATTGCTGGGTGAAGATGGCGAACGCTTAAACGCTGGTGGAACAACCAATGCCGAAGCCTTCCAGGCCTACCTCCAGGGCCTGCATTTTGCGAAACGCGGCTCAGATGAAAAAGCCGTGCGGCACGCCCTGGAATATTTTGACAAAGCCATCGAACTGGACCCGGATTACGCCCAGGCCTATGCCAGCCTGGCCAGGGCCTGGGAGGAGATGACGACCAATGATTTCGTTGGTCTGGACGAGGGTGTGGGCAAGGCCATCGATGCGGCGACCAAAGCGATCGAACTGGCCCCCGACCTGGCGGAAGGCCACACGGCCATGGCCAGAATGCTCATCGCATACAAGCTGGATATGGCGGGTGGGCGAAAGGCCATGGAAACCGCGCTGGAATTGAATCCGGGTAATGTGGAGGTGCAGATCGAGTTTTCTCGCATGAATGCCCTGTTCGGTCGGAGCGAGCCGAGCGTCGCCGCGGCAAAAAAAGCGCTGGAACTGGACCCGGTCTCGATGAATGCCAGCGTCTTCCTTGGGCGGGCTTTGTACGAGGCGCGCCGCTATGACGAGGCGATAGCTGTTTTTCGTCATGTTCTGGAACTGAACCCGCATCACGCGCGGCCGCATTACGGCATCGCCATGTGCCAGTTCCTGCAAGGCGATCTTGCGTCCGCACTCGAAGAAGTCGAGCAGGAACCGCTGGGATGGATGAAGCACTCCGGCATGGCGATTATTTTGCACAACTTGGGGAATACTGAAGAGGCCGAGGCTGCTTTGGCCTTGCTGATCGAAACCTATGGTGACAACGGTGTCTATCAGCGCGCGCAGGTTTATGCGCAACGGGGTGATGCCGACCAGGCTATACAGGACTTGCATCGATCGCTCGAGATTGGGGACCCGGGTTTTAGTCAGCTGTTGGTCGATCCATTGGTCGATCCGATACGCGATGACCCGCGGTTTATCGAGTTGATGGAAAAAACCGGGTTTTCGGCGTTGTAGGAGCGGCTTTAGCCGCGATAAAGGATTCAATCGGGCCTGAAGGCCCTCCTACGGGATACAAACAAGACCAAATTATTGTTGGGTTTGTTTTTGCAGGCGTTCGATCAGGGCGTCGAAGCGTGGGTCGTCGCGTATCGACGCCAGGTCGTTGTCGTTTTGCATCCATGACGCGCTGACCGAGCCGTGGGTGACGGCGGATTCCAGACAATTGAGCGCTTTGTCGCCTTGGCCTTCGAGGGCGTAGAAGCAGGCGACGTTGTAAAGCACCACCGAGTCGGTGGGATCGATGGCCAGTGCCCGGCCGATCCAGCGTTCGGCGCGTTCGTGTTCGCCGAGTTGCTGCAGCGATCCGGCGCCCAGATAAAAAGCGCGGGGGTCGTCGGGGTGCCATTTGAGGTGTTTTTCGATCACCTCGATGGCTTCCTTGCCGACTTCCTTCGCCAGCTCGACCTGGCCCAGGCCGTTCAACACATGCGAGCGCAGCACCTGTGACTGGTAATCATCGGGATTGACTGCGCTCGCCTTGGCGAACAGGTCGGCGGCTTTTTGCAGTTTGCCCTGGTGGAAACTGGCGCGGGCGTAGTAGTACCACGGTTCGAACAAATTCGGGCTTATCCGGATCGCGGTCTCGAACTCTTCGATGGCCTCGTCGTACTGCTCGCAGACCAGGTAGGCCAGGCCGCGTGACGCGTGCGGCTCGGCGGCGACGGAATCCAGTTCCAGGGCGCGCTTGCTGGAGCGGGTCGCCTCGGCGCGGGATTCCTCGCTCGATTTCACATACATCTGGACAAAGGCGTAACAATCCGCCCTGCCCGCCCAGGCCAGCGCGTAGTCGGGGTCGATTTCGAGCGCCTGGTCGAACATCTGCCGCGCGTAAACCATGTCGGAGCCGCGGAAGCGGTGAAAGAATTTCCGGCCGCGCAGGTAATAATCGTAGGCGCGGGCGTCCTTGGTCGAGGCGGTCTTGAGCGCGCTTTGTTCCTGCGCGCTCAGCTCCAGCGCCTGGGCCTCGGCGATGCTCTGGGCGATTTCGTCCTGGATCTCGAAGATGTCTTTCAGATCGGCGTCGTATTGCTTCGACCACAGGTGGTAGCCGTCTTTGACATTGATCAGCTGGGCGGTGATGCGCAGCCGGTCGTTGGCCTTTTGCACGCTGCCTTCGAGCACCGTGTTCACCGAAAGTTGCCTGCCGATTTTGCGGATATCGACACCGGAGTTCCTGAATTGAAAAGACGAGGTGCGCGAGGCCACCTGCAGGTCCGCAATCCCGGTCAGCGCGTTCAGGATCGCCTCCGCCACGCCATCGCAAAAATAGCCCTGGTCCTGCGCCTCGCTCATGTCGGTGAAGGGCAGGACGGCGATCGATGGCGTGTTGCCGAATTGCGTTGCCGGCGCGTAGGTCGTGTACTCGCCGGTCGCTTGCAGATCGATGGGGTCGCGTTTCAGGCCCTGGCGGGTCAGGTCGAAAAACCAGGCCAGGACCAGCGCGAATGGAAAACCGAATATGATTGTGTAGATCAGCGTTCGCAACACCCAGGGTGGCATTTCCAGGGGTTCGAAGGCCACGTCACCAATCTGCAACAGCGCAAAGGCGCCGAACGCGTAGAACATCCCGACGCGAATCACTTTGCGGCGTTTCAGTTCGCTGTAGAACCTGACGATTTCTTCGGTCATGCGTATGCTCATGATCGGAAGTATATTTATATATGTGACTATCGCGGGAGACCAATGGATGCAGGTGATGCGATAAGAGGTTGAGATTGGAGGTCGAGGCGAGAGGAATCTATATATTGGCTGTTATCCAGGCAGACAGTTCTTCCTCGCTGATGGCGCCGGCTGCAACTTGCCACATGGTGTGTGCCGCGTCCACTTCACCTGCGATAAGCTCGCAGTCGTTGATCTGCAGGAAAACATCGATGCACACCAGTGCAATCCGTTTGTTGCCGTCGGGAAAACAATGGTTGCGGACAAAACCAAAACCATAACAGGCGGCCAGCCCGGCAAGAGATATCTGCGGGTTGTATTGCAAGCGGTTCCTGGGCCGTGCCAGGGTCGATTCCAGCGCGTTGAGATCGGGTGGCCCTTCCAGGCCACCGTACTCGGCAATCAGCAAGCGATGGAAATGGATAACTTCGTCTTTGCCCAGCCAGGCGGGCACGGCTTATTTGGCCAGGTCTTGCAGGGCGTTGCGGTATTTGCTGCTGGTGCGTTCGAAGGCTTTCATTTTGGCATCGAAGTCCGGGTCGTAGGGCGTGAGTTCAATCCCTTTTTCTGTCTCGACGATATAAAGAGGGTCGCCATCTTTGACATTGAGCCGGGCAAGCTGATCCCTGGGTAAAATTACGCCCACCGAATTTCCGACTTTGCGAAGTTTGATTATTTTGCTCATTAAAAAAATTATAACGTTTGTTATAACCAAGTGCAAGCCCTTTGCTTTTGTTGGCTTATGGCTCCAGGCCGGCGCGCACCATTAACTCCCGGAATCGGGGGTCGTCGCGGATAAAGTCATACAGCGGGTTCACTTTCATGCTCAACACGCTCCTCGAGCCTGATTTTTCCTCGACCGCCTGTTCGAGCACGGTGAGCGTGTTTTCGGTATCTTTGACATAGGCATAAACCTGGCCGAGGTCTTCCGAGCCAAGTTCTGCGCGTTCAAGCAGATCGGCGGGCAAAGCCACGGTTTCTCCTGTTTCTTGATACTGGAGAAATAACAGACCGACTTGTGCTATCGCCTCCGTGTCGCGTTTTGTGGCCAGCGCCCAGATCTGTATGGCCTCAACGGCTTCTTCGATACGCCCGGCCCGCAACAGAGCCAGCCACAGGTTACCCATCGCTTCGGACAGACCTGGATCTCTTTCCCAAACCCCATACGCCAACTTGATCGCCTCATCGAAGCGGCCATGGTCTACCAGGATATAGCTTAGATTCATTCCCATTAAAGGAGACAGGGGATCGACTTCAACGGCGCGCTCGGCGTACAGGAGCCCCTCTTCCACTCGACCCTGCCATGACAAAATATGCGACATCCAGTGCAGCGCATTGGTGTTGTTCGGTTCGATCTCCAATGCCCGACGCATTATTTTTTCCGCTTCATCCCACTTGTATTCATGGATCATCAGGTTCCAGGCCATCGATGCCAGCACTTCCGGGATATTCGGATCAAGCTCCAGGGCACGGTTCACCGCGGCGACGGATTTCTGCTTTACCATATCGAGATCAAGGTTTTCGTCGTACTCCGGCAAAATCATATAGGCGTCGGCAAGCCCTGAGTGGCCCAGCGCAAAATCGGGGTCGAGTTCGATCACTTCCTCAAAATACTCGACCGCGGCTAATAACGATTCCCTGGTGCGCCGTTCCAGCAGTTGTTTACCCAGAAAATAGGCGTCCAGGGCCGCAAGACTTTCAGTAGGCACCTTCGCCAGTCTTTGTTGCTCACCTTCGGTCAGCGTCGCAGCCAATGCCTCGGCTATCGACATCGCGATCTCGGTCTGGATTGCAAAAATATTGCCGGCGGTGAGCTGGCGGTCGTAAGTTGCCGCCCAAAGATGGGTGTCGGTTTCCGCGTCTATCAGTTGTGCGTTGATCCGGATGCGATCGCCCGACCTTTGCACGCCCCCTTCGAGGATCGTCGCGACGCCCAGTTCCCTGGCGATCTGCGGAATGGTTTTCGTCGTATTCCGGTATTGCAGCATCGAGGTTCGCGAGATGGTTTTCAGCGAACCGATCCTGGAAAGCTGGGTCAGCAGGTCGTCGTGAATGCCGATGGTAAACGGATCGTTGGCCGTGTCGCCGCTGATATTTTCGAACGGAATAACCGCTATGGATCTTTTATCCTGAGTGACCGGGGTCCCGGTTTCATCATCGCCGGCGTTATATTTGTCCAAGGCGAAGAAAACGGCCGCAATACCGAGCAGCGTGATCGTAATGACATTGAGTTTGTTGCCGGTCCGGACAGCGATGGACTCGGTGCGCTCGACATCCTTTTCGCGTTTCAGGCCATCCGGCGTCATCTCGAAAGCCCACGACAACATCATAGTGATCGGGAACCCGATCAACAGCAAGGAGGCGACGAAGGTGATGGTCCACGCGGGCATCTGGAAGGCCGGGAACATGGTGTCGGCGATTTGCATGACCAGCCAGGCTGTGACCACGTAGACCGCTGCAACCTTGAACACGTTGCGCCGGCTTAACTCTTGAATGAAACCCGATAGTGAAGACATCA
>JACZVC010000056.1 GCA_022572885.1 Pseudomonadota bacterium
ACCTGGTGTCAGCCAAGAACTATCGGTTATTCCGATTGCGTGCTTTCGCGTCTTGGAAATACGCAACTGCGTGATCAGTGATGTCTGCTCAAATTTGATTAGGCTGAGCATTTAACTTGTCAATACCCTCATTTCTCGTTCGGACATCTCGCTGCTAAAATTGGTGCAGCCTCAGGGCTTCTACTCATTGCCTAGTTTCCTTATGTTTTCGATAGCCCGATCCCATGCGTAGATGAACTGGAGTCGGATCATGCTGTTATCGATGTCACTGTCACCGAAGACATTTGAGCTGAAGCTGGTTCGTACGGTTACGTTGTCCGTCACCTGGAAATTCAAGGTAAAACCGAGATCTCCGATCTCGAGGTCGCCTCCTAAATCAACGCCATTGATTTCTGACTGGAAACCATTGCGGTAAAGCAGATCGATGGAGCCAAAAAAGTGTCGGGTAAAGTCATGGGTCCAGTGTGCTTCGACTTGCCACATAGGATCGTTCTGCAGTTTCTGTCCCAAAAAGTCGTCGTTCTCGGTAAAGAGCCAGACCGATGGAACCACCTCGAGGCTCGACATATAGCCGGGAGTAAAAACACCAAAGTGGTATTTGAATGGGAACGCGATCCGCCCATAAAATCTATTGAGGCCCAGATTCGCTATTTTGGTGCTGTCGTATTCCCCAAGCGGAACGCCAAGCATCAAGGCGGCATCGAGGGTCCAGGTTGGTTCGTAGTTCAGATAATCGAAGATCGCATTTATCTTCGGCGTACCTAGAAGATTCATGTCGAGTTGTACTGACGGGTCACCGTAGCCGGAAGCAGACTGACTAAACGAAACACCCGGGACGACACCGGGTGGCAAAAACTCTGGCGGCGTGAGGTTGATATCGAAGTCTATATCGACACTACCCCCAAGTACGTTAACGCTAAGTATTGAAGGCCGATCAAAAAGCGTCATATGGCGCGCCCAGCTCAAAACAAAAATATCGGCCTCGGCGTCGGCAGCAGGGTAGATGTAGTGCGCCGGATCGAATTGCAGCGCTTTAGAGGCTTGCAGGTGCATGTTCAGGTATTGGAATGATATTGCGTTGGTGCCGGCTCTTCCTTTCCAGTAAGCGCGTGCACCGTCGTCCTGAGCAATCGCCGGTCCGGAAATCAATGAAACGACAACCGTAAATGTGGTAAAGGCCAAGAATCGGGTAAGACCATTTATTATTTTCATGACTAATATCTTCTTATTGACTGAGAAGTTCAATTAGCTTTTCGTGAGAAACCTGCTCCAGGCCACGGACCGGTGGATAGCTATCGGCTTCCACAACTGCATCGGGAAGTGCCTTTCTGGCACCTTCGAATGGCGACCGATTGCCAACGATTACGCCGTTCATCTCGACGTACTCATCCCACAGTGCGATGAGACGTGCTTTTTCCTCGGGAAACTTCTCAGACAGGTCGTATTGTTCGCCGGGATCCGCAGCGAGGTTGAATAGCTGCCAATCCCAGATACCGTAGGGCTGATAGTGCCAGCTGATTTTCCAGTCACCCTGGCGAATTGCCCGGTTGCCAAACAGTTCCCAGCCAAGCCAGTCATCCGGACCCCGGGGAGATTGCACTTCGCCTGCCAGCATTTGCGCCCAGCTCTTGCCCTGCATAGGTACAATGTCACGACCTTGGAAAGTAGTGGGATGCTCTACTCCTGCCAACTCCAACAGTGTCGGCGTCAGATCCATGACATGGAGAATGGCACTCGTATTTATTGCACCGGCACCTTGTACGCCTGGGCCGCTTATGATCAGCGGGGAGCGCGTACCGCCTTCAGCGAGAAATCCTTTGTAAAGCCGGAAGGGCGTCATCGAAACTTGCGCCCAGGCCGGTCCGTATTCGGCGAACGAGCCCTTGCGCCCGATGAAATTGTGGCCCGATTCGGCGAAGTTGGCCGCCGCATGCAGATATCCCAAGGTGCCGGGTCGACCCGCCACCATACCGACCAGGTCGTTTCCTTCTGCTCCGTTGTCGGAGAAAAAGATAACGACCGTGTTGTCGTACTCGCCAATCTCCTTCAGATAATCGAATACGCGCCCGATCTGGTCGTCCATGTATTCAACCATCGAGGCATATAGTTCCATTTTGCGCCCCAACGCAATACGGGCTCCCGGTGCCAGCATCGAGGCTCGCGGCAGGAACCACAGGCGCTCCGCAGTACTGACGCCTTCTTCCACAATACCCAGATTCTGCATGCGGGCGAGACGACGCATACGAATGACATCCCAACCTTCGTCGTATTTGTTTTTGTAGCGCCGCAACCAGTCATCTGGAACTTGCAGCGGCCCATGAGGAGCGGTAAACGCCATGTAGGCGAAGAAGGGCTTGCCGTCTCCGCGGCCCTCTTCAATGAACTGAATGGTTTTGTCGGTGTAGTTTTTAGTTGAGTAGAAATCCTTCGGCAGTTTTTCGACGGGGCGTCCGTCCTCCGTGTAGGGACTTTTGGGTATCTGCCATTCAACGTTCCACTGGGAGTCGAAGTGACTACCCCCTCCGACCAGCAAGGAGAAGTCGCGCTCAAAACCACGGGCGTGCGGAATCTGGTCAGGTTTAAGTCCGAGATGCCATTTCCCAACCATGTAGGTGTGATACCCGCCATCTCGCAACAGGGAGGCGACTGTGGCAACGCGCTCGTTCAGCACACCCTCGTAGCCTGGTTGTCCTACCTGGTTAGGCGCTAACAACTCGCCCATGTTGCCCAATCCGGCAATATGATTGTCCGTTCCGCTAAGCAGCATCGATCGGGTAACCGAGCAGGTAGGGCTTACATAGAAGTTGGTGTAACGCATACCTTGCTGTGCAAGATCATCCAACACCGGTGTGTTGATTTCCCCGCCGTAACTACCGAGGTCTGAGTAACCCATGTCGTCGGCAACGATCACAAGAAAGTTGGGACGATCATCTTGCGCCAGAGCCAATCCGTGCGCCATCAAGAGAAATGTTACGGGCAGTAACGATTGAGTGCGGGCGACGTATTCCGACTTACTCATGAGCTTTTCCCCGTGGTCATAAGTAACCTAATAATTATAGGGCATCTAATTCGTTCATTCTGAGGCTACCACCAGGGGCCGCATATCCGAGACAACCGAAAATGCCAGTGTAGGTAGCTGAACGTCCGCATTGGGTCGTTAGCGGCCCCTTTTCGCGATTCTAGCTTAATGTCCGCTTTGGAGGATGGTTTTGGTTTTGCCCCGGTTTAATGGACAGTTTCGTAAAGGCCGCATGTCCGCTTTTCGAACGCCACCGGACTGATGTTACCAAGATAGCCGTGGCGGCGTTTTCGATTGTAAAAACACTCGATGTAATCGAACACATCGGCCCGTGCTTCGTCTCGAGTTCGGTAGCGTACCCGGTTGACGCGCTCGCGTTTCAATAGCCCAAAGAAGCTCTCGACCACGGCATTGTCGTAACAGTTACCGCGAGCACTCATGCTGCATCGGATGCCGTGCTTTAAAAGCTCATCACGAAAGTCATCGCTGGTGTACTGGCTGCCACGGTCGGAATGATGAATGAGTGCGGTATCGGGTCGCCGTGAACCGAGCGCCATCGACAGCGCATCCATGACCAGGTGCCGACTGATCCAGCGACTCATCGACCAACCCACGATGCGTCTGGAATAGAGATCCATCACCACCGCCAGGTAAAGCCAACCCTGGTTTGTTGACAGGTACGTGATATCCGATGCCCAACGTTGGTTCGGTGCCACGGCCGTGAAGTCCTGATCAAGCAGATTCTCTGCCACCGGGTGGCTCGGATCCCGTGTCGTCGTGACCTTAAAGTGCCGCTGCGGACAGCCTCTAAGTCCCGTTAAACGCATCAATCGGGCCACTTTGTGCCGCCCACAACAGTATCCTTCGTCCCTGAGATCACCCGTTAACTTGGGGCTGCCGTAAACACCCTTACTCTCAGCATGCAGGCGTCTGATGACGCGAGTTAACTGCTGGTCCGTCTGCGCCCTGTGACTCTCAGGCCGAACCCGCCAGGCGTAGTAGCCACTCCTTGAAACCTTGAGCACCCGGCACATCATACTCACCGGGTACTGAGTGCGACGTCGATTGATACACCGGTATCTCATGTCGACTCCTTGGCAAAGAACACCGCCGCATCTTTTAAAAAATCTCGTTCCTGTTTGACTTTAGCCAGCTCGCGTTTGAGCTTGGTCAGCTCCTCGTCACGAGAGCGTCCCTGGCCTGGAAATGCCTCATCCCCTAACAGCCGGTACTCATCTCGCCAACGACGCAGTTGCCGCGCACTGATGCCGAGCTCCTCGCAGACGATGACATCCGTCACGCCTTCTTCGCTCGCCCGCTTCAAGGCTTCTCGCTTGAACTCCGGACTGTATCGTTTATAACGCTTCTTCTTCGTCATCAGACACCTCCCAGCGCATTATCGCGCCAATTTAAAGGTGTCCACCAAACCGGGGCAGGTCCTAGAAGCGGACGTGCGCTGAACCAAGAAACCCCGCCGCCGTGGGCGAGGCTTCCTAGTTCCTCTCTATTGGAAATCAGTCGCTTGAATCGACCGGTATCATGATATGTGCGTAGTCAGTGTCCTTCCACATTACGTACGGGCCGCCTGAAGATGGATCATCGGTAATGCCTTTCAGCAATTCCTTCGGCACAATGACCATCAGGTGTGGGCCGGTTTCCACGTAATCATCCGCACTCGCAGGATCTTCGTGATAGGGATCCGAGTTACTGGCCCCGTGGCCGGCAGGATCGCCAAGCAACACGTATGAAATACCAACACTCGATGCCGTATATGCCGCCTTCGCACCCAACGCACCCATCATTTCTCCCCAGACAGCATCGATACAAATAGCAGGACCACCAGGCATTGTTTCAGGCAAGCAGGTCCAGCCATTGCTTCCTTCGACCACAACTTCACCGTTGATCACTATCGTAGCGTCAGCACCAACTGCAGCCGGCGCCGCAGCTCAGGCATGGGCCACCATTTTGTCAACCTCATCATCTGCAACAGCGGTGCCAATTCCAACCGCAATCAATACCAGCCACAATACAGATTCAGAAATATTATTCTTGTTCATTATTGTTGTCTCCATAATTTTATTTCTTGTTAGTCCGTCATCCTACAGGTTTCTTGACCTGGACTGATCGCAATCTTGGCCAAATTGACAAGCAGGTGTTTGCATCAAGTATTGACGCCAACTTCAGTAGCGCATGGCGGAGCTTCTGCTGCCGGATGTGCCTTTCGCAGAGCATTTCGTTGGTCAACGCCGATGGGCAGTTGCAACGTCCGCTTTGGGTCGTTAGCGGCCCTTTAGTATCGTATGAGGCCAATGGCCGCTATTGAGCGTAAAGCGGACATTGGATCCAGTCGATATGTAGTCATGGCTTTTGCCCAACTAAGGCACGGACCGTGTCAAATGGATCATAAGCGATTTGGGTAATAGATACGTGCCCTACTCAGGCAGTGGCTTCGATCTGAGAATCATACAGTTAGGTTTCGTTTACGGGAGACTTGCGGGAGTAACTCGCCTGCGAGCTCTGTCTATAGGAGACGGTATCCTTTTGAAGGCTCTCTG
>JACZVC010000057.1 GCA_022572885.1 Pseudomonadota bacterium
GCAATGGGAAAAAGCACAATATTCATGTGAACGAGTCCAGCAACGTCGATAAGTTTGTCAAGATGCGTATCGCCAGGGATGCCCAGCTCGATATGCCGGCGCTGATTCTTCCATCGATCCAGGTCAATATTCGCGCGGGCGCGTTGCCGGAACCTGAAGACAACGGAACGCGCTATCTCAAACTTCCGCTGGACCAATTTTAGGGAGCTGCCTGCCATGACTCACTGGATTGCCAGGCTGGCCACGTCGAGACCCCGGACGATCTACTTGTTTGTCGCCCTTTTGACCTTGGGGCTGGGCTTGCAAATACCATCGATCGAAATCGATACAGATCCTGAAAACATGCTCCCGCAGGAGCAGCCCGATCGCGTGTTTCACAACCAGACCAAGGAGGAGTTCGGTCTTTCAGATGCGATTGTGGTTGGCGCGGTCAATGACGACGACCCGGGCGGCATTTACAACGTCCGCTCGCTGGCGGCGATGCATCGTGTCAGTCGGGAGATTCTCAAAATTGATGGAGTAGTGCGCCATGACCTGATGTCCCTGTCAGTGGTAGATAATGTCAGCCAGGATGGCGTCGGCGCGATCAGCTTCGACTGGCTGATGCACGAGGCTCCGCAGACCGCAAAGCAGGCGCTGGCGATCCGTGAGGCGGTAGAACGGTTGCCCTTGCTGATGAATACGCTGGTGTCCGGAGATGGCAAGACGGCGGCGATTTATGTTCCGATTGTCAGCAAGGACCAAAGCTACCGGATTTCCGGCGAGATCGAACAGATTATCGATCGATCGCTTGCCGAGAGCGGCGCAACCGACAGTTACCACATTACCGGTCTGCCGGTGGCCGAGGACACTTTCGGCTACGAAATGTTCGTCCAGATGGGAATATCAGCGCCACTGGCAGGGCTGGCCATTTTTCTCTTGATGTGGTTTTTCTTCCGCAACGCCGCGCTGGTGGTTGCGCCGATGATCGTTGCAATGGCGACCGTCATCTCCGCGATGGGCCTGATGATCGGCATGGGCTATACCGTCCACATCATGAGTTCAATGATTCCGATTTTCCTGATGCCCATCGCGGTCGTGGACTCCGTGCACATCCTGTCGGAGTTCGCCGACACTTTTGACGAGGGTGACGATGCCGGGGTGACGATCCGCAAGGTCGTCGGTCGTTTGTTCAGGCCCATGTTATTTACCTCGGTCACATCGATCATAGGGTTCCTGTCGCTGGCGTTAACGCCGATTCCTCCCGTCCAGATTTTTGGAATATTCGTGGGCTTTGGCATCATGCTCGCGTTTCTGCTGACCATCGTTTTTGTTCCTGCCTACGTTGTGCGTATGAGCCCGGCCCAGCTCAGAGCGTTGCAAAAATCACACCGCGGGCGGGGCAAGCCGGGAATGTTGTCGCGCCTGTTACCGCCGCTTGGCCGGTTTTCGACGGCCAATTCCGTGAAGCTGGTGATCGCCTTTGTAGTTGTTTTCGGGCTAAGCGTGCTAGGCGTAACCCGTATCCAGATCAACGACAATCCGGTGAATTGGTTCAAGTCGGATCACCGCATCCGGGTTGCCGACGAAGCGCTTAACCGCCATTTTGCCGGCACCTACGACGCATTCTTGGTGCTGCGGTATCAGGGGCAGGATGCTTACCGACAGTTGCCCGCGCAAGCAGAGGAAATTCTCGACCGTGCCCGGCGGGACGGGGTGGAACTGGATGCGATCTGGCAGGATGTGGCGGAGCAAACCGGCGCGGATGATCCTGGTGAGTGGCTGGATGCCATGGTCACGGCGCTGGACGATGCGTTGTTCGGCGCTACCGATGTGGAAATTCCTTATCTTGAGGACTTGCTTGAGTCTGCCGAGGCCGCGCAAAGCCAGGCAAAGTATTTCCAGCAACCCGAGGCCGTGCGGCTGATCGAAACCTTGCAGCAGGTACTGGTGGCCAGTGTTCATGTAGGCAAGACCAACGCGCTGCCGGACCTGGTCAAAACCGTCAACCGCGAGTTGCTCAGCGGTGCGCCGTCGGATTTCGCAATCCCGGACACGACCGCCGCGATAGCCCAGACTCTGCTGGTCTATCAATCCTCCCATCGCCCGAATGACCTTTGGCACATGGTCACGCCAGACTACCGTTCTGCGGTCATCTGGCTGCAATTGCGCAGCGGTGATAACCAGGACATGAGTGAGGTTATGGAACAGTTCGATGAGTACCTGGCCGGCCACCCGTTGCCAGCGGACCTGAGCAGCAGATGGGCGGGCAAGACCTATATCAATGTAGTCTGGCAAGACGCGATGGTGGCGGGTATGGTCAAAAGCCTGCTCGGTGCTTTCGTCGTGGTGCTCATCATGATGATCGTACTGTTTCGATCGTTTTTTTACGGCCTGCTCGCCATGTTGCCGCTAACCATCACGATTACCCTGATTTATGGCCTGATCGGCTTTATCGGCAAGGACTATGACATGCCGATCGCCGTGCTCTCGGCGCTGACCCTTGGCCTGTCAGTGGATTTCGCGATTCACTTTCTGGAACGCGCACGGGCAATCCACCAGGAAACCGGCTCTTTTGCGTTGACGATGAACCGAGTGTTCAAGGGGCCGGCTCGGGCAATCACTCGCAATACAATTGTCGTCGCTATCGGCTTTACGCCGCTGCTGTTCTCGCCGCTGCTGCCGTATGTAACGGTTGGTGCATTCCTGGCAGGAATCATGGCTGTCTCGGCGATCGTTACCCTGGTATTGCTGCCGGCGATGTTAAGTATCCTGCGAGGCCGCCTGTTGCCCGAGCCACACCGTTCCGGCGGTGCAAGGAAATCATCCTCAGGAGGTTGAATATGAAAGCAGGATTCGCTGTAGGTCTGGCGACGGCGCTGATGGGGCTGCCGGTATTTTCCGGTGCAGCGGATCTCACCGATGCAGCTGAAATTATCCACCGAACCAATCTTGCCGCCTATTATGCCGGTGACGATGGCCGCAGCGACGCGCGGATGCGCATCAGGGATAGCCAGGGCCGCGAACAGCTGCGGCAATTCACCATTCTCAGGCGTGACCGCGAAGACGGCGGCGACCAGGATTTCATGGTGTTCTTCAGCCGCCCTGCCGATGTGCGCGGCATGGTTTTCCAGGTGGCAAAGCACGTCGACGGCGATGACGATCGCTGGTTGTACCTGCCTGGCCTGGACCTGGTGAAACGTATTTCGGCCGGCGACAAGCGAACCAGTTTTGTCGGGTCGCATTTTTTTTACGAAGACGTTTCCGGACGCAATCCGAATGACGACCACCACGCGCTGATAGACAGCGACGCTCAGTACTACGTGCTGGAGAGTACGCCAAAACATCCGGCCACGGTAGAATTCAAGAGTTACACCCTGTGGGTGGACAAGCAAACCTTTCTGCCGATGAAAATCGAATATATCAACGAGATCGGCGAAATTTACCGGCGTGTTGAAGTGCTTGAAGTCAAATCGATACAGGGGCATCCAACGGTCATTCGTTCGAAAATTGAAGATTTGCAGCGAGGCGGGCATACGCTGCTGGAATTTCGCTATATCCATTTTGACCTGGGACTGCCGGAAGAAATTTTCAGCGAACGCTCGCTGCGCAATCCGCCACGCCAATGGCTGAAGCGGCCATCCAGATAGCCGCAGCCGTTGTGCTGGAGTTATCGCCATGAAATTGCCTCTTCATGTACTGCTGCTGTTTTTCTCGTGCGCGCTGGCCGCCCAGGTCGAAGGCGAGGTCGTTGAAGACGATTGGGGCGACGAGTGGGGTGAGGAAACAGCGGGGAGAATGCCATTCCATGGCTTCGTCGAGGCTGGTTTCGGGGGCCGTTTGCAGGGCGAATCCGCCATCGGACGGCGCACAACGCTGGCCGAGATCAGGTTTCGCGGCGAATCGGAATTGGTCCGTGATCGATGGTCGCTGGCGCTAAAAGCAGACCTTTATGCTGACGATATAGAAGCGACGCTGGATACCGATGTTCGTGAGCTGGCGTTGATGTTCGCGCCAACCGCCAACGTGGATATCGAGGTCGGTCGGCAGATACTGACCTGGGGTACCGGCGATTTCCTGTTCTTGAATGACTTGTTTCCGAAAGACTTCGTTTCCTTTTTCGGTGGCCGTGACGATGAGTACCTCAAGGCCCCATCGAATACCGTGCGCGCGAGCGTATACGGCAAGGCCCTCAACATCGACCTGGTCTGGACGCCGGTTTTTACCGCTGACGATTATCTGAATGGCAAGCGTTTCTCATTTTTCTCTGCTGTCGTAGGCAATATTGTTACGCCCGATCCACCGCTGGCGGCGCAAAAGCCCGGGCGCAGCCCAGGCAATGGTGAGCTTGCCGCACGGTTGTACAAGACCGCGGGTTCCGTTGAATACGCGGCCTATGTTTATTTCGGTTTCTGGAAACAGCCGCTGGGCGTCACGGCGCAGCAGACGCTGTTCTTTCCCAGGCTCAACGTTTATGGTGCGAGCCTGCGCCGACCGGCATTGGGTGGCATCGCAAGTTTCGAATTTGCTTCTTACGATAGCCGGGACGATCGCTCGGGCGCCGATCCGCTGATCCCCAATTCGCAACTGCGGGTGTTGCTCGGTTATGAAAGAGAGCTGGTTGCTCGCCTGAGCCTTGGCTTGCAGCTGTATGGCGAATGGACAGCGAACCACGGGCGGCTGCTGCAGAATTCACCGACACCACAGTATGAGGCAGGGCAAACGCGTACCTTGCTGACCACACGGCTGACCTACCGCGATGAGCGGGACCGGTGGCAACACTCGCTATTTGTGTTCGTGTCTCCGAGCGACAGCGATTACTACCTGCGACCCCAGGTTCGTTACCGGATGGACGACGCCTGGAGTTTCACCGGCGGCGCCAACCTGTTTGGCGGCAGGGAGCAATACACATTTTTTGGACAACTCGAAGACAACAGCAACGCTTTTTTGCGTGCCCGATATAGTTTTTAATCGAAAAAGAGCGAAGGCCAGGGAGAAAACTGTCGTTTGTACGATCGTGTGCGGGTGGCGGGACACGCCATTGGCCGGTTAAGCTATTGCAATGCACCCAGGCGCTGGAAAAGGCAGTTGCACGAGTATATTTCTGGTCGGCCCGATGGGCGCCGGAAAGACCGCGGTCGGGCGGCGGCTCGGCAAGGAACTGGGGTTGCAGTTTTACGATACCGATCTCGAAATACAGGAACAGACCGGCGTCGATATCGGGTTCATTTTCGAAAAGGAAGGAGAGGGCGGTTTTCGCCAGCGCGAGGCAGTGGCGATTGAACGCCTGACGCGACTGCCATCCATCGTACTGGCTACCGGCGGTGGTGCGGTGCTCGACCCGCAGAACAGGAGCAGGCTGTCGCAAAGGGGGCGTGTGGTTTATCTGCGCGCCAGCATCACGCAACAGCTTAGGCGTACAAGACTGGTTGCCAACCGGCCCTTGCTGGATGGCGAAAGCCCCGAAGAAACGTTGGCGAAACTCGCCCGGCAAAGAGAGCCGATCTACGAGAAAATGGCCGATCTGACGATTGATACGAATAGCCGGAAAGTA
>JACZVC010000058.1 GCA_022572885.1 Pseudomonadota bacterium
GAGGTCTTTTGAACGACCGCTGTTGGTGAAAGCGGACATTCAATTTTCGATTGCTGAAAATCCTTGTTGGATGACCGCTTTACCACCGAAAGCAGACATTGGGCTAATATTGCCCTGAAGGGCCGCTAACGACCCACAGCGGACATAGGTGACCTGCCCCCAATTCGCCATTCAGCTACTATACTTAGGTCACTTGAACACCGATAAAGCCAAACCCGCCTAAAGACGGGGACGGAAAGCCACGGGTCCTCGCTTCCTCCGAGAAGCCACGGATGACTCCCCGAAGGACCCCAAGATCGCCGGGCTGCCGATACTGTATCGACCGAATAGGTCGCAGGAGGCACCATGAATACCTTACGTTCATCAACTCTTTAACTGACTTTAGCTATAGCTATTATTACGCTCAGTTACGCGAATCTCTCGTCCGCGGAGACGCCCGGCGGCCGCGGATTTGGACGGCTCTTTAACCCCGGCCCCGGACCGGGTAGCTGGATAACCAATCACTACAGTAATCTCACTGGCCAAGTGATAAATGGCCCCGTGAACGACGACAGCGCCGAGGTCATATTCGTGGGAACGATCGCTGGCATCGGTAAGGTCACCGTCGAGCAGAGCGCCGCGTTTACTTTTGCCACATTCGGAGCGGAGGGTGCAGCGCTATGCGGCCTCGTGTACGACAGCAATAACCCCAGAACCCTGGTTCGAATCCACACCCACGCGCGCGTAAGCACACAAGATGTGACCGCTCCGCTTACTCTAATACCAGGCTCCTTTGTCAACGATCCTGGGGGTAAAACGGAGTTCCCATTTACCGCCGACGGTAAGGGCGCCAACTTTCTGACAACTGGTCTTGATGTCGGCACGCACACGCTCACCGGAACTTTCACGGTTACGCAAGAAGGCGGTGCCACCATCACCGGCATCGTCGAAGGCGGCTCGATCTGTATTGTGGCGACGTTTTTTACCGCAGGCGGTCACACTCCAGGCATCTATGATGTCCCCGCCGTTGGCCACGACGATTTTGACCTCACAGTCCAGACCGCGCTCGAGATCACGGGCGGCACGGGCAGATTCGCTGGTGCAAGTGGCACCGGCGTTCTCGTCTACAGCTTTGACACCTTCGATCCCCACGGTCTCCTCAACGCCCACATCGTCCTTGACTTGGACTAGCCGCATCTGGGTTGCTGGCCCATCGCCGATGTAGTAAAGAGCGTGAGCTGGGCTTGCGCAACGCTAACTCAGTCATCGATGCAGGTGAATCAGCATCATTTTTCGCGTCGCCGGCCTTTGGCACACCTCCTTGCCTTTTTTGCCAGCCTTGCAAGGCGGCGCCACGCCGCCTCGTGGTTCGTCCGCGTCGCTCTGACAGTCCGAATCTCAGCTAACAAAAACTCTATTGTCTCGTCGAGTTCTATGGCCACTAGCTTGCAGGTATCTTCGTCGAATTCGCGCTTGCTGGTGCGGGGGTTCTTTCTACGAAGTCGCTTCGCTGTGCACTAGAGCCAAATCATCCCCACTCTACCCCGCCGGCCACTAGGAGCGAGATCAACCTTCTGTTTAGGCTGGCTCTTCGACCGCGGCGGCCGTCTCACCGGTGCTCATGCGCTCCCACCATACACTCAGAGTCCCCATTTGCCAGAGAACTCCTGCTGCGACTATAAGTACAAACAGCGCGAGGAGGAGCTTCCAACGCTTGCGCTTGACGGCGAACGGATCCTTCAGCGAATGTTCGGAGCCCTCGGGGAGCTTGGCGATGCTAGTGAGCGAGGCGCCGAAGGGGAGGTTGATCACGGCGCGCGCATTCACCGCCCAGCCGTTCGCGTCGAGGATGGGAGCCAGGTTGCGTTTGCGCAGGCTCAGATATGCGGCGGCCATCGAGGGTCCGGAGATGGTGAAGAAGAGACCGATGACTGCCAACGGCATCTGCCACCACATGAGGTGCAGAAAGCCTGTCACCGTAGCTACGATCGCGGTGCCGATGGCTCCGATGGCGAGCCCTATAGCAGCGAAGATACCCGCGAACTTGGCCACGTCGAACTGCGGCTCGGCCTCCTCCAGGACAGCGCTGATGCCTTCGGCCGCATCCGCCTCAACTTCCTTTTCCCGAGCGGCTGCAAACCTCTCAACTTGCGCCCCTACCATTCGCCCGAGGCGCCGATACGGCGTCCAGAAGGCCTCGCGGACGCTGATCGGATTCTCAATCACCTTGACGATGGTGGCATGCCAGTCTTGCCCCTGGCGGTCGTAGAAGACACCGTTTCGGCCGACCCGAAGGTTGTTTCCGTCGCCATTAGTGAACGCCGCGGCAATGTTAATCTGCTGCTCGGCACCGTTCTTACGCACGCAACTGCAGTAGGCGAGGTAAGTGCGGCTCAGGGCGGCGAGCCTGGCGTGCTTTTCCACGTCGTCCACCCTCACGCAGAGTTCGCAGCTCCGCCCATCCAGATAGAGGGTACCCGCCTGGAAAATGGCTTTGGTCTCGGGCGTGTAAAAGTCGTGGAACGACACAAAGTTGTTTACGAGGGTGAACAGATCACGATAGTAGCGGATGAGCTTGTCTAACGAGGCAATGGCGTTTGCTTCGGGCTCGAGCGCCTTATCCTTCTCGA
Source organism: Pseudomonadota bacterium (assembly GCA_022572885.1). NCBI lineage: Bacteria > Pseudomonadati > Pseudomonadota > Pseudomonadota bacterium. Next base: position 2,610 of record JACZVC010000058.1, read on the forward strand.
TCAGCGCGGTTACGGCCGCCTCGCCGCCGCCGGCTAGGATCTCACGCACACGCCCAAGGCCTAGCACGTCGACGACGGCGCCTTCCTTCTCGTTCAACCAGTCCTCGTGGGCCGCGAACTTGCTGCTTATGCTCATCCATTGTTCGTCCTCCACGCAGTCCGTGTCCCCGAACATCGGCCGCACGATCTCGGCGCGCAATTTCGCTACCCTAGCGACCCAGGCTGGGTTTACGCCCTCCTCGAGTGGGAGGGCCCTTCCCGGTGCGATGTGAGCGAGAGGAAAGGCAGCCATCTCTTCCGTTGTGGCCGAAAGCTCCGTCGATAAAAGCGCCTCGTACTGTGCTTCGCGCGGATTTAGCGGCTCAGCCGCCTGCGGGTCGAACTGCGCAAGCCGGCAACGGGTGAAGTAATCGTCCACCTTAGATTTCACGGCTCTGAAGACCGCCGCGGCCGCGGCCGTGGCGTCACCGAACGGGAGAATGTTGTCCCGATCGTTATCCGCCTTCTGCCTCCAGTCCGAGTAGGCCCGGGCCTGCGCAAAGAACTCATCGACTTTTATCTGCGAGACCCCAGGATCGCCGCATCGGTCTTGCTCTGAGCCAACGCACTCCATGATCGCTTCGATCAGGGCCTTAGTCGCCTTATCGTCCGCTGAGGCGAGGGGAATGATCCCGTCGCCGTTAAACTTCGTCTCGTTGAGGTTCCGTTCGATGTCCCCCGTGTCTTCCGGGGTAATTACCGTATCCTCGCCCTTCCCCAGGTTCAGGAGGACCCGTTTCGCCGAAGCAAGCAATTGCCTGCCCTCCTCAGTTCGCTCGTCGATGGCCTCAAGCGGCAAGGAACTCGCCCCTCTAGTGAGGTCATCTGGATCCCGTAAAACAGTACCGGTCCACTGCACTGCGGCGATGATGTCGGGTACACGAATGCGTCCGTCTCCGTCGACGTCAATCAGCTCAAGGGTTTTGGCATCGATTTCCAGCCCGTGGGTGGGGCACCCGAGTGTTGCCCAGAGCTTCTGATCTAGCTGATCTAACGACATCAGGTCCATGCCGGTTTCCAGGCGGACTTGATCGAAACCGCCCAATCGGCTGAAGCGCCACCGGTGTGGACGATACGGGGACTTAGCGCTCTCGGCGCTGTTGGAGGACATATCGGGCCAAGGGCTCTAAACGCGGATGGAAAACCCGCTCTGCCTCCGATTCTACACCTCTCTGTGGCGAATTAAGGCTCGAGCAGCGACGGTGTGTGCGACGAGATCGTGCGGCCGATATCTACTTTGGACGCGGGCAATCAATACTGGCCCAATGAGAAAGGATCAAACAAAAGACCACCGCGAAATGCTGATTGCACTATCAACGGCACGCCGCATAACATGAGAACAATGAGCAAACCACTCGCTTAGCCTGACCGAACATCTGTCCTATTTGTTTGACGACGGACACAAAGCAAAATTCATAACACCAGCGCGCATTTATGAGCGGCTATGCCGCAGCGGCAAGATAGCCGTCCGACTAAGAGAAAGACTCACTATAGTGCTTCCGGCTAATGATGGTTTGAATAATGGAGAAATAGCACAGCAGCTATCGATCAGTGCACATATTGTCGGGCGATGGCGCAACCTGGATTGCCTTTAAAGAAGGGACGAGTGGCAACAATGACGCATGACTACAAGCGTCATGGCACCAGTACATTATTTGCGGCGCTTGATGTCATCACCGGGAGCGTCATTGCTGAGTGCACAAAGAGACACCGGCATCAGGAGTTTCTCATTTTCTTAAAGACGGCGGAAAAACAAACGCCAAAGGACAAAGCGCTTCACGTTATCACGGATAACTACTCCACACATAAACATCAGAAAGTAAATAAATGATTGAAACGGAATAAACGCGTCACGCTGCACTTCATACCGACGAATTCTTCCTGGTTAAACCTGGTTAAACCTGGTTAAACCTGGTTAAACCTGGTTAAACCTGGTTGAGCGGTTTTTTGCTTTGATTGCGGAGAAACAGATCCGTCGAGGTGTGTTCAGCTCCGTGTCAGACTTGGAGAATAAGACCGTGCAATTTATCGAAGCACATAACGAGAACCCCAAACCCCTGGTCTGGACAAAAACAGTAGAAGAAATATTGGCAAAGATAAACCGTGCACGACTCGCGCTCTCAAGTGAATGACTTATTCGTTACACTACACTAGAACAGTTGAGGAAATCTCGGGCAGGATATTGGAATAGCCGTCCGTAATTGCCCATAGTAGCAGGCTGCAATTCCGGGTATTTTGCCCAAAATCTCGACGAAGCCCTGCCAGCTGATGAAGATCTGGCGGATCAGGTCTGGGAGGCTGGGGAGATTGTTGACCTCATTGCGTTGAGGGCCTGGTGGTGCATGGCAGTAAGTGGCACGCATAAGTTTTGGTATCGCGCTACAATTAGGCTGTGGTGACTGACCAAGAACAACTCCTGGCGATGACAATACCAACCCAGGCCGCCAGCCACGCTGCAGACCTGAACTGGGGCGCCAACAGCAAAAAAAGCTGATGCTAATTTTACCGGCATACGGGTTAGCGACCGGAGAATGTTTTCTTCGACAAGACCGCAGTCAGCTAAACACACCAAGGAGGTGAGTGAAACATATGGAT
>JACZVC010000059.1 GCA_022572885.1 Pseudomonadota bacterium
ACGCGATTGCCGATGACTTCCTGGAGTTCGTCAGGCGCAACATCGATGCGGCAAAACAAGCGCGCAAGAGCGTGCGGGAACTACACGAGCTGTTTACCAGCGGATTCCGCGGTGCCGAGGTATCGCTTGTCGAGTCGCTGATAGAAGAACTTGACCAAATCGAAACGGATACCGATAGCCGTCAGGTAGACCTGCGATCTGCACTTTGTGTCGTTGAAAGCAGCCTTGAGCCGGTCAACGTCATATTTCTCTATTGGGTTATCGAACTAACCGGTGAAATTGCAGACATGGCGGAGCGGGTTGGCCATCGTCTTGAACTCATACTCTCCCATTGATAGTTATAACAAGCTGGCGGGGACGCCAACGCAAAAAAAGGTATGTTTTTTAGCGGTTAGTAATGTGCGCTTTCGGCGAAAGCTGCCAGTCGAAATCTGATCGGCCAGCGTCTGTACGGTCGGATCTGAGTCATCACAGCTAGGCAAGAAAAGGCCCGCACGAGGCGGGCCAGAGTGGGCCGACCTTGGCCCTGATGTGGACCGACCGCAATCCGGGCTCTTAGCGCGGCAGAATCGCCATCTGCCGGGAGACCGCCACGACATCGCCCGTCTCGTCCCACATCACGCCATCCTCCTCCAGGTAACCCCCGGCGATGTGGTCGGTGGTGAACCACGCGCCGATCCAGCCCGGAGCCGGACGCTTGTGGACGTGGATGGTGAGCTCGATCGTGGGGACCCATTTGAGCGGAATCCCGACGTTAAATATCGGCGGCGGAAAGCTGTCAGCAAGAAGCGGCAGGGCCAGGGTGTCGACGGGGCGACCGTCCGCAAACTTCGCCCAACCACCCATCTCGGAGCGTCCATGGGGCTTGCCCACAACGAAACCGACGTGCTCGGGGTGGAGGCGAATGGCAACGCGGTGGGTTATCGGCGGTGGAGTGAAGCCTCCCGGAATGGGCACTGGCGCTATGCATGCCTCGGGCGGCGGAAGATCCGGCAGCCCCGATTCGTGCAGGATCTTTGAGGACGCAAGTCGTGAGAGATCGCCGAAGGTACCGAGAACCTGGGCAACACAGCGATCACCCTGGCAAAGCGAGGCATGTGCTGTAGCCAACAGCTTTCCCTTCTTCAGAAGCTCTCCCTCGAGCTCTGCGGGCCCCGGACGCGCCGGTGCCAGATAGTGCGCCGTGACCGCGACGGGGTCGGGCCGACCGGTGAGTTCGATCATCGCCTTGGCGACAAGCGAGAGCAGATAGCCGCCGTTGGGCGTGCCGGCAAAGTCCCAGCCATCTTCGATCCGAGTGCGCCATCGCCCCTCACCATCGGGATCGATAGCGACCGCTCGATCGAAGTCTGGCAGTTCGGTCATTGCATTTCTCCGTTTTCAGCCTCAAGCAGGGACTTCCCGATGCCCCTCCTGGCAGTGGCTTCCACGTCCTGTAAACAATAAAGGGTGGCACCCCTGTTTGCGGGGTTGAGTATAGGATGGATAATCGCCCTTTTTCGCGTAATCGAGCGTCCATCGTCTTAACTCGGACCCATGTAATCAGCGGTGATGGCGGTCTTCGCTTGAACGCGCATCTACCCCAGCAGAGAGACTTAACGCAAGTGTTGCGTCGACCGGTTGAGACCGCCGTCGTTAGCGGTCATTCAGGACTCTATCACCTCAATTGCCGCTTTCGGGTGCATAGCGGACGTTCATTTCCCAGGTGCCCATTTGGCGCCCACTTTGGTGCCCAAATCAGGATCAGGCGCGGATATTTTTGCCGCTCAGAAAAACACCAGACAGCGGGTCTCGATACTCTCGCGGGGTGCTGCGTCCGCGGGCGCATCAGGGTCTTCGAAGGACGAGTGAATAGTAAAGCGGGCGCGTCCATCGGTTTCCGAATCAAAGGTCTTGAATAGTAACGCCTCATCCATTTGCATCTCGGGGAAGTAGTACCAGCGCTGTCCGGGATAGTGCAGGGCCACTTGAAGTTCGCCAGTGCGCTCCTCGGCGCGACGTTCGACGGAAACCAGGTCTTCCGGTCTCACCGTCGCGGCATCGCACAGCACCAGCGGGTAGTTGTAGATTGGGCCGGACATCGAACGCCACACGTTGACTATGGCGAAGCGCCGTTGCAACAGTTTTTCCGCCTCATCCGGGTCATCTGCAAAGTGGTCGCGTAGTCGCTTGACGCCGGAGCGCGCGGTGTAATCGTTGTGAACGATAGAGGCAGCTTCGCGAATCTTTTTATCCCTTTGTCGCTCGAGAGAAGTCGAGCGTCTCGTATCGTCGAAAATCTCAATACGTGCCGCGCCCGTAATCTCTGTGAGCAGCGCTTTCACTTCGTCGTGGTAAGTCGACTCGACCTGCGCATCGTCATAGAAGTCTTCAACCTCGGTTACTTGTGGCACCAGTTTGAAGCCTTCGACGTCCAGACTGGAGACTTGTTTGTGATGGCGGCCATTGTGAATAGCCACTTCCTGCATCGTGAAGTTACCCACGTGTTCGGTCTCATCACCGCCACCTTTGGAGGGAATGTAGACGAGAGGCCCATCAACATTGGCCAGAAATTTGAGACTCGCTTTTATCGGCGCAGCTTGCATCACGTTTACCCGAATCAAGTTTAGAGTTTACTGGATTTTCCTCGGGTTGCAGACATCCTGCTGCTGCAGCGTCATTAACAAAGGGCATATGCATCCCAATCAATTGCTAACCAGGAAATCAGCCTCACAGAGCAATGGAGTCTCACGGAAAATGCGAAAGGAAGTCAGGTGAGGCGCAAACCTGTGATTTGAGTATTGTATAGAGGTCTGGGCATCCATTATGGTGCCCAGATCAGAATCACCGGCCAGCAATAGCGGTTGCGCTGGACCGCTTGGTAGTGAGCAGTGGACTGCATATCCGCGTGTCGGGTGTTGATTGACGCTGCACATCCCTGTGCGGCGCCCTTCGGGCACGCTTCGCGTGTCCAAGTCTGCTCCCGGCAGATTTGTCACCCCCTGGCCACCATTCTTTCAAGGGTCAATTTTCGCCGCCGATATACACGTGTGAATTAACTTGAAAGTACCCTTCGACCCCTGTTTTAAACAGGGCTGCCGCCAGCCGTGCGATGAGAGCTCATGTAAAGGATGTTTGCACAAGGCCCAAAACATATATAGATTATCGAAAAAAGTTGACATGAAGAGAACATCATGTATAGTTTTTAGGTAATTTTATACATATTGAGCCAGCAAATGACGAAACTGCTAACAACGCTGCCAGAAACCGAGCGCCTGGAAACCCACGCAGTCCTCAAGCAGCTGGTCGCGGCCCACCGCTATCTGGCCGAACTAAAGGGCATCGCAGCAACTATTCCCAATCCGGAAATCCTGATCAGTACTCTGTCGCTTCAGGAAGCGAAGGATAGTTCGGAAATTGAGAACATATTCACTACGCAAGATGAGCTGTTCCAAGCCGATATATTCTCCGACTATTCCAGGAACCCCGCCGCAAAGGAGGTTCGACGTTATGCCGCTGCACTCAGGAGCGGATTTGAGCAAATGCGCGGCGACAAACTAATTACCGTCAATCGTATCGTCCAATTTCATCAAATGTTGATGGACAACGACGCCGGTGTCCGAAAATTGCCTGGCACGGTAATCAAGAACCTGGCAACTGGCGAGACGGTCTTCACTCCACCACAGGATCCGAACGAAATACAGTCGTTGTTAGCCGACATAGAGCAGTTTATCAATGATGACACCCTGTGTGCGGCAGACCCGTTGATCAAAATGGCTATCGCGCACCACCAATTTGAAAGCATTCATCCATTTTACGATGGCAACGGACGGGCTGGGCGGATACTCAACAGCCTTTATCTCGTCGCCAAAGGAATGTTGGATCAACCCGTTCTCTATCTCAGCGGCTACATAATCAATACAAAAGCCGAGTACTATCAACTTCTGCAAAGTACCCGAGATACAGACGACTGGGAGCCCTGGCTGCTGTACATGCTCCAAGGTGTTGAGACGACTTCGAAGACCACGATTGCGCTCATAAAGGCAATTAGGAACGTGATGAATGACTACGAGGAAAGAATTCGGCGGGAGTTGCCAAAGATCTACAGCTACGATCTTCTCACAAATTTGTTTCGCCATCCCTATACCAAGATCGAAGCACTTCAGGATGATCTCGGCGTTTCGCGACTGACGGCTAGCAAGTACTTATCAAAACTCACGGAAAAAGGATTTGTAGAGAAGCATCGATTCGGCAAGTACAACTATTACGTCAATCGGCCGCTTATGCAGATATTCGAATAAAATATCTGAGAGGCACTTAGATCATCAGCAAGCTGGCATTCCCCTTGGCGACCTTAGTCAGTAGCCTCCGCACCGTTACCCACAATGCGCAATCTGACGGGCAGGTAGAAACAAGAACTAGTGTGCGTGAGTTTTGCGTGAACAAGCTGTGCATTGTTGTGCATTGTTATGCATTGTAGTGCAAATTGGGCAACAGGCGCTCCGGTATCTTATTGAAATATAACGCCAGAAGCCTACGAACACTGGACTGAAAATCCGCGTGTCGGGTGTTGATTGACGCTGCACATCCCTGTGCAGTGCCCTTCGGGCACGTGTCGCGTGTCCAAATCGGCCGTCCTGCCGATTTGTCACCCCCTGGCCACCAACCGGCCTTTTTGCGTCTGTAGACCGCAGGCACGGGGCAGGTCGCTGGACCGCGCAGCGGCAGGGTGGGGCCCCAGTCTAATTGATTTTGGATTCTCGCCCTTCCCAGAAAGGTGCGCGCAGTTTCCGTTTCAGTATTTTCCCCGGGCCAGACTTCGGTAGTTCGTCTGACGAGAAGCTGATCGCTTTAGGAATTTTGTAGCTGGCGATAAATTCGCGACAGAATGCGATTAGCTCTTCAGCGGTCACTTCTTCACGGGTCACGACCACTGCGTGTACGGCCTCACCCCATTGTTGATCCGGCACGCCGAACACGGCTACTTCGAGTACCGCGCTATGCTTATACAGCGCTTCTTCGACCTCCGAGCAATACACGTTTTCGCCGCCGCTTACGATCA
>JACZVC010000060.1 GCA_022572885.1 Pseudomonadota bacterium
CGATCAAACTTGATATCGAGTTGGGTCTTTTTGAAAACGCCCTCCCGGATCAACACGGAATTTTCGGCAATGCGATATCGAAAAAACCAGTACTGAAGGAACGCCCCCGTTATTGTCAAGATGACGAACACTGATAGGGCAAAAACTATTCTGTACGTGAGATCGCCCTCGGTAGCCACCAGGAGCACAAACAGCGGAGCGAGGGCCGGAATCGCGTTCTTCGCGATGTTTTGATAGATCCTGCCGAGATAGAAAATCGCGGCCAGCGGTGACGTATGAAGCCAGTTTTCCTGGTCAGCGACGCTCAACGCTGGCCCCGACTTTATCGAGAATGAAGACTCGCAGCTGTTCTGCGACGGTGGCCGGCAATCCATGAATTTTCAGGTCGCCGCCAGAACCGCCAGCGGTGAATAGCTGTAACGTGGCGATATCAAAACGGCGATCCAGCGGCGTACTGCTTTTTTCCACGTGCTGAATGCGATTGAATGGGATTGCCGTCACCGTGCGCCAGAACACACCTGATTTGTAAATGATGTCCTTGTCGCGTAGCGCATAGCCTTTGCGTGGCACGCTGATCGATGGCCATAGGAAAAACGGTACCGCAGCAACCGGGATCATTAGCCACAACCATCCCAGACTGATGTTCACATTGTCGTCAGCAAATGCGGTGCTGATCACAAATTGCAGGACAGCGATTCCAATGATGACAAAACCCAGGGCCAGTGCTTTCTCCGTCAGGAGGCGGCGGACAAATTTCTCATCCATGCCCAGCCAGGTTACCGAATCGACTTGCGGCAGATCATCTTGTGCGATTTCAAGATTCTCAAACATTCATTGGCTCACAAATACAAAATTCCTGATACGCTCTTTGGCAGACGGTATTTCACTCCGAATGCAGGGCAATTCGGTTGCCTTCACTGTCGAGCACGATCGCCCGATAGCCATGCGGACCGATCTGCTCCTTCGCTTGCAGAATTCTGCCACCGTTTTGCTCTGCTGCCTCTACTGCTTCATCCAGGCGTCCGGGCACGTTGAAATAAAGCAGCAATCCGCTGGCGGATGGCTTGTCGTCGCTTTTGACCAGGCATCCGGCAACGTCGTTGTCACTGTGCTCAAGGATGGCTACGTCGCCAGCCTCCTCGATCGCGATATCCAAAACCCGCGAATAGAATTCAATCGCTCTACCTAGATCTTCGACGGGAACATCAAACCAAACTACACGATTAGCCATTGCTCTCTCCAATGCTGCCTGAAATCGTAAATCTGCCGCCAAGGCAGGAAGCTGGCTGGCTTTCCTCCTGTGTCGCTCCATTGAACACAATCTTTGGGCATTCTAGTGCCTAAATGGAGTGTCCGCAAAACAGCAGCCAGCTCAATTCATAGAATCCCACTACGGCATCCTGTGCTTCTTGCAGTCAGGCGTGTGCTAGGCTAATGGATGGGATCGATGCGCCAGGATACGCCGTGATCGACAGAGGCAGAGCTTCGTGAAATTAGGGCAGGACTTGCGTCGTCGTCATATTTTCCGCCTGGTCGGTCTGTATGTGTTCGGCGCGTGGGTTGTGATCGAGGTTGCGTCGGTATTTTTCCCGGCCTGGGGGATTCCCGACACTGCGTTACGTTACCTGATCATTGCGGCGGTACTCGGTTTCCCCATTGCGATGGTGTTCGGGTGGTTCTTCGATATCACGGCCAGTGGCATCGTTCGTACCGCGCCGGCAGGTGAGGAAGAGCTTGCTGATTTCAAACTCAAGCGCCTGGATTATCTGATCCTGGTTGCGTTGCTCGCTGTTTCTGTCGCCGTGCTGTTCGGCAGCTTTGAAAAAATCATGGAGACCACTGACGAGTTGTCTCAAGCGATTCCCTTGATCGACAAGCCAGCGAATTCGATCGCGGTATTGCCGTTTGTCAGTTTGGACGACGAAACTGAAACGGAGTATTTCTCGAACGGTGTTACCGAGGAAATCCTGCATCGTCTTTCGACCTTTGACGCACTCAAGGTCATTGGCCGCACATCGTCATTCGCCTTTGGCAACAGCGATATGGGCGTGCCGCGGATAAGCAATATACTCGGCGTGCGCTATTTGCTGCAAGGGAGCGTCAGGCGAGAGTCAAACGTGGTCCGGGTGACTGCGCAACTGGTCGACGAATCCGGATTCCAGCTTTGGAGTGAAACATTTGACAGGAAGCTGGAAGGCATATTCGCAATTCAGACCGAGATCGCGAACCGGGTTGCCAGTGAGCTTGTCAATGAGATAGTGGCCTCCGGCGCGCAGTCGATTGCCAGCACGACGACGAATATGGTTGCCTACAACGCCTATCTTCTGGGCCGGGCATTTCTGAACAGGCGCACGCCGGGCTGGCAACAGCACGCAGCGGCGGAATTTCGCAGCGCCATCGACCTGGATCCGGACTATGCGCCTCCCTATGCTGGCCTGGCGATAGCGACGATGATGGGTGGCAGTGGGGAAGGGTTTGTCGAAGCGCAAGCGCAGGCACAGGAAGCCATAGGCCATGCCCTGGGACTGGATCCCGAGCTTGCGGAGGCGCATGCGGCACAGGGCCTGCTGCTGTTAAAAAAGCGTGATCCCAATCCCGCGGCGGCGGAGGCGGCATTGCGTCGCGCGCTGCTTTCAGATCCCAACCTGGTAGATGCCCACAATTGGCTCGCCAACGCACTCGGGGTTCAGGGGCGCAGAGATGAAAGTCATGCCGCCATGGAGCGGGGCCTGAAAATCGATCCCCTCAACCCGGTTATTTTATTGAACGTGGCCAACCGTTATCAATGGAACGGAGACTTCAGGCGCACCGAGCAGCTTTTGCTGAGGCTTATGGACCTGCCGGAACCCCCCGGGATCGCTTACTGGGGGCTGCACAATCTTTACGAGCGATATGGCCGCTATGTCGATGTGCACCAGTGGGCGAAGAAAATTATTCTTGCCTATGGCGAATCCGACAGGATACGGGGATTTAGCGTGCTGTCCACGGTATACGGACGTCTTGGGATGTCGGAAGATGCCGATTACTGGGTTGGCCTCGACCCCAATAAATTTAGCCGTTTTGTCAGGAAGGGCTACTTGTTCAAGCTTCGTGGCGACCGTACGGGTTTAAAAATTCACCTGGAGAATTTTATGCGGGGCAACGCCGTCGACTATAAGATGCTGCCGGCGGTTCCGGCGAAATTGCTTGGTGTAATCAATCTGGAAGCCGGTAATTATGAGAAAGGTGTAGAAATCCTGACTGATGTATTTGACCTCGAATCGCCGGTCGCCCTGGGGTCGCTTCTCGCAATCGATATTTTGCAAATGCGGGCCTTTGCCCATAGGCAAGTTGGCGATGAAGCATCTGCGGTTCGCGTCCTGCGGCGAGTCGATCAGGAATTGCAGAATCTTGCGGACTCCGAGCAAGTATACAATCCGTCGGTGCTGGAGCTTATCGCGCTTAACCAGGCGATGCATGGTGATGTGGCCGGTGCGCTGGAGTCCCTCGAATCCGCAGTCTCGCTGGGCTGGCAGAACTATTACGCGATCGTCAATGATCAACGATGGGCCGAGGTGCTGCGGGAGCCTGAATTTGTGTCGTTGTTAAGCTGGGTGAAAGCAGGCCTCGATCGACAACGATCGAAAGTTGAGACGATAGACGCCGAAGAGGACTTTCGGGCAGTCGTCGAACGACTCTTCCCGGAAGAGTCTCTAGCTTCGACCAGCGCCGTACGTTAAGGCGTAGGACAGTGTCCGATATCGTTTTCTGACACATTTGCTTGCGCAGGATTTACTGCAATGGATCGTTTTTGCCAATGACCAACCTTGACCTCGCCAACCGACCGGACGAGAGCAGTGCGAGTCTGGCCGATATCTTGCTTGTATACGACAGGCAATGCCCGCTTTGTGACAACTACTGTCAGCTCGTGCGCGTTCGGGAGAGTGCCGGTGAGCTGGTGTTGGTCGATGCACGGGAAGACAGCGCGGTAATGCAGGAGATAACCGCCGCCGGTCTCGATATCGACCAGGGAATGGCGCTGAAAATGAGGGGCCAGATTTACTACGGTGCCGAAGCCATGCATGTGCTGTCGCTGTTAAGCACGCGGTCGGGCATTTTCAACCGGATCAATTTTTGGATTTTCCGCTCGCAGCGACTGGCCCGGGTGCTGTATCCAGTATTTCGATCTTTCCGCAATCTTTTTTTGAAGGTCAGAGGAGTGACAAAAATCAATAATCTGGACTTGCCGGGCAACGATCGCTTTTGAGGAGCAGGAAAACATTTTTGCCTGGTTCCGGTAATGGCAAGAAAAAAATTAAAAGGAGAGTCCGATGAACAATAACTGGCCCATCGTCAACTTCATCGTGCGCTGGATATTGGGGCTGTTGTTCCTGATGGCGGGATACTGGAAAGTTTTCGTGCTGACGCCCGCCGCCCACGCCCAGCAGTTTTTTGTGGACGGCTTTGCCGATACCTGGATACCGGCATGGTTCCTCAATGCTCTCGGCTACGGCATACCCGTGCTCGAGCTGGCCGCCGGAGTTTTGCTTTGTATTGGTTTGCGGACCCGGGAGGCACTGATCGGAGTCGGCCTCCTGCTGATCGTCACCACCTATGGACATGCGCTTCAGCAACCGCTGTTCGATATAGCCGGACATACATTTACTCGCCTGGCGCTGATCGTTTTTCTGTTGCTGGCGCCGGGTGGCAGTGACAAGTATTCCGTCGATGGCTGGTTGCGGCAACGCAATACACCATGAGCGGTTCGTTACAGCGAACCAGGCCTGAAACTATTCGGGCAGGTTCACCTCGAACTTGAT
>JACZVC010000061.1 GCA_022572885.1 Pseudomonadota bacterium
CACCCAGGCCGGCGATGGCCAGCACCCAGGAATAACGAAAATCGTCCCAGTACCCCAGGATGATCAGCGCCGGCATCGTGAAAATCACGCCGGTGGCGATGGATGTGCCCGCCGATGCGCCGGTCGCTACGATATTGTTCTCGAGGATATGGCCGCCACCGAGCAACTTGAGCACCGCCATCGACACCACCGCGGCCGGAATGGCCGAGGCAATCGTCATGCCCGCGAACAAACCGAGATACGCATTCGCGGCAGCCAGGATCATAGCCAGCACGATGGCCAGAATTATGGCCCGGGGGGTTAGCTCACGGGGCGCTTGCTGACTCATCGGCAGATCCTTTTCCGTGGAAAGATTTGTTGTTGGTGTTATCCGATCAGCGGACCGTGCCCGATAGTAGTCTCCCGGTGGCGCTCTCGTCCATGTGCCTGACAATCAGCAAGCCCCCGAGCGGCCACAAAAAGACCGCTAGAAATCGAAGACGTGTTCAAGCTCGATCCGGCACCAGAATCCGATCGACTGCCCTTCCGGCACTAACCCCTTAGCGGGATTTCTACATCCCGGGAATTTTTGTTGCCTGCCAGGCGACGACCTGCCAGACACCGTTTCGCTTCACAAAGGTGCCGGTATTGAAATAGTAATCTACGGCTGCATCATCGGCCGCCGTTGCAACCAGCCTGAAAGCCACCACGGCCGTGGTCCCGTACACCTGGATCCGGATGTCTTCGGCCGTATAGACGGGTTCGGATTCCTCGGTTTCCCCACCTTCCGCCGAACCAAATTCCTGCATGATTTCTGCTTTGTTGGTCCGCGTGCCTCTCGAAGATGTATAGATCAGATCCTCGGCCCAGAAGCGATCGTGCACCGCCTCCTCGCTCACCCCGGCGAGAAACTCATGCAGAATCGCGGTCAGGTCATCGGTATCGGTATTGGAGGCGCCGCAGCCGGTCAATAGCATGAGCAACAGTGTTGCGCGCAACCTCAAGATTGATTTCATTGGATTACCTCAAGTTTTCGTCTAATGATCTCTCGCCTCGCGCGATATCGTCCCGTTCCCGGGCAAGAAAATCGCCACCAGTTTACCGTTGTCGTCAAATCGCGGCGCAAGACCGGTCGTATTCATCGCGCGAAGCAAGGTCTTTTCTGGATTGGCTTGCTGCTCGTAAACCAACGATCGCAACAGCTCGATAACTGAATCGTTCGCGCCCATTTCCCGCAACACCTCGAAGTAATCCGCGGTCGAGTATTGATGTTGCTCAGCCTCAGCGCCCCGGGCAAGCAAGGCATTCCAGAAGGAAAAGAGATTTTCGTTGGGCAACACAGCGGCCGTCATTTGCGCGATCAGGTCGCCACAAGTATAAAACGCATCGAATTGGCCGCGCTGCGCTGCATTGATCAACGCGCCATCACCCAGATATTCGCTGCATTCGTCGATCGCGTCACCGTACTGATCCAAGATGAACTCATCGTCAGTTACTCCGATTTCGCCCAGAACCGAAATCGCCATTGCATTGGCAGCGCCTTCGGTCATCCAGGCGGCGCTTCTTGCATCGATGCTAACGCCATGACGGTTTTGGAAAAGATGGACCACTTCGTGAGCGAAGAACCAGCGGAAGAAAATCAGGATGTCTGCATGGAAAGTGCGCAGGTTCTCCCCGCTCGATTCGAGTGCAAGCAACGAATTGACCGCGCTACCCTTGTTCGACATTCCTTCGCCTTCGAAACCGCGAAACGCAAACAACACCGTCGCCTTTTGGCCAAGCCCCTCGCCCCAGAGCGCCCGGTTGGCATCGAAGATCGTTGACAACTCAGGCTTGACCCGTTCTTTTAACCAAACAGGCAGGCCAGGGTCGATGACGCCGGTCAGGTCCGCGCCCTGTAACAGTGAAGCCTCTCCGATGTATATGTAGGTCCCGTCGCCGCGGCTGACATGGACGGCCTCGCGTTTGCGCACCTCGCCGTTATGTACCATGGGCTTGTCGGAAAGGACGCGCACCGCGAACATCGGCTGCTCGCCCTGCCACCGGTCGATATCGCCATGCAATGCCGCGATCGCGGCCCGATCGGTTTCCGGTAGCAACTCGAACTGACCCGTATAAAGCGCCAGACCCCCATCGGAAAACGGGATGAACGGCGTGTAGTCTTTCGGCACGGTCTGCGTATAGGGAGTAAACAAAAATTCAATCACCGTCATCGGCGCCTTCATCAGCACCGCGTCGAAGCCGTCGAGCCGCTCCAGCGACAAGCCACGGCTAACCGGTTTCCAGGTCGATCTCCGATAATCGCCAGAAGAACGCGAGAAAAACAACGCCGACTGCGGGTGCTCGAAAACATAACGAATCCGCCATCGGCCATCGGACCGCGCACTTACTGTCGCGAGCACCTGCGCACCGTACCCATCCAATCCCATATCAGGGAGTAGCTTGCCGGTGCAGGAATTGAGGAAGCAGGCTGCCAAAAACACAATAGTTTGAAGGGGTCTGATCCACTTATTTTCAGGCATTGATATTCTCGAATTCAGCCATGGCGAATCCGTATAGTCGAATTCGCCGATACCGCCATCTCGGCGCGACTGCGATGGTGCCGTAACAATCACTACCGATGTGACAAGACCCGGAATTCACATGGATTTATGCACCAAAACAGGATTCCAAACTCACACCTGTAGAAATGTACTTCGGATGCATATTATAATCAAAAAAGAAAACCCCAAAGGATAGTGAGTCGATTTATTTTTTAATATCAACTAGTTAAGTGACTCCACGTCTGCATTCGCAGCATGTTGATTTTGCTGTCCAGGTCGTTTCGGCGCCAGGCAGCTAACGTGGCGCCACGCCAGGAAAAGCGGAGAACGAGATATGACGAAAACCGAGTCCTCTGCAACGGGCGAAGCATTTGAGAACGGATAAAGTGACCGCATTGCGCTGCCATTGGAACGGCAACACATGCCGACGGACTATGCGATCTCGGCGGCTGCCAATACCGGGCGCGGCACCGACCATTAGACCAGGATTCCGGATGACCGCGGCCCCGGGCAGAGCATGCGCGGTTTCGAATCGACCTATCAAAACATCATCGAACTTGGCCACCGAAGCATTACGCTCAATGAATAGACGCCAATGACGGATCTCGACATCGCGCGGGCGGTCACGCCCGAAGACATCGTCGATCTCGCGCGGCAACGCCTGGGAATCGCCCCGCAGTTCATCGAACCCTGGGGCAATCACAAAGCCAAGCTCTCGGAGAAACTCGCGCCGCAGCTCGCAGATTCCGCGGACGGCAAGCTGATCCTGGTGTCCGCGATGACCCCGACGCCGGCGGGTGAAGGCAAGACTACGACCACCATCGGCGTGGCCGACGCCCTCGCCGGCCGGAGCCAAACGCCAGCCCAGCGAAGCTTCTGGAGATGGCTTTCGGCAGATTCGAGCCGGCTCGCAAGCCGATGGAACAAAGTGCACGAGGTCAACACGGCGAGGCGGTTACTGCAGCGCGTGTCGCAACTAACCGACCCGAAAGTGACGCGCCCGGTCGAGTCCTTGCTGGAGGCGGTCAGCAGCGAGATCGAAAAAATGCGCATACAGAACGTCAAAGACATTCTTGCGCTCTGCGGCGATCATTTCGGCGAACCGTTCAACGCCATCGATCTGCTCTGGGAGGAGCGACCCGATCTGCGCGGTCTAATTGCGAAAAACCTGTTCGACATTCTACCTCCCGAGGATCTCTGGAAAGACGCAGATCAGGCGCTTTTTCGGGTGGGCGCAGTGTTGAAACTCGCGCGCGACGACGCGTTCAATAGCGCGAGTAAGATCGCACTTTTGGACCGTACCTACCGGGCACTCGAAGCGCATCTGAAAGGCTGGCGTACCGGCCGCACCTCTGCAGGCGATCTTATGGACCAGTGGGCGTTGGGGATCATGTTTTGGAACGCACGGGCGCTGACCCTGTTCCTGACCAAGGAGGAGCAAGAGCTGGCGCGCCCACATACAAATTTCCGGGAACTGGTCTTTGAATATCTGCAGCGAGTGGTCATCGGGCGCGGCAATCACCGGAAGGGAAATTTCCTGCAGCTGCTCGGTGGCGCGTCGGTCTTGTGGGCCGATCCTGGCGACCGGAAGAGACTTCTGGAAATTGCGAGCCTGCGCCGCGCCGAACTGTCGGGACAGACCTACTTGGTGAGGGACGCGTTGAACGAATACAATTTCGTATCCTGCTTTCTCCGCGTGGCGGGCGCGAATCTCGTGTCCAAAGAGCGCGCCAACCTGCTACAGCGGCATCGCCAGCAGCTGCTCAAGAAGGCGGAAGAGCTTCCCAACCCCGATC
>JACZVC010000062.1 GCA_022572885.1 Pseudomonadota bacterium
AAGCATCGGGGGCCGCCGTCCCAGTCTTGGCGAACGTTTCTTCGGAACCATGCCAAGGAGCTGATTGCCCTGGATTTCTTCACGGTCCCTACGGCGACCTTCAGGGTCTTGTTCGTGCTGGTAATCTTGAGTCATGATCGTCGGCGAATCCTGCACTTCAACGTCACAGAACATCCTACGGCCGCATGGACAGCCCGGCAGCTCTTAGAGGCGTGTGGCACAGACAATGCCCCTCGTTTCCTCGTCCGTGATCGAGATGCGATCTATGGCGAGATATTCCGTCGCCAAGTCGAAGCACTCAACATCCAAGACGTGCCGACCGCACCGCGCTCACCTTGGCAGAATGCATACGCTGAACGCGTAATAGGCTCCATCCGGCGCGAGTGTTCAAACCACATGATCGTGCTGGGCGAGCGGCACCTTAGACGCATTATCTCGAGCTACGTGCGTTACTACAATCAGACCCGAACGCACCTCTCCTTGGGCAAAGACGCGCCGGAAGGACGCCGGGAACAACCGCCAGATCAAGGCAGAGTCATAGAACTCAAACATGTTGGCGGCCTGCATCATGAATATATTCGCCAGGCAGCATGACTTCCTCGCTCGGATGAATAAACGGGAGCGACAAGCCACTCAGATGCTAATATTCGAGCTGTTAGAATGGCTGCAGATGACCCAGAGGCGACATTCGCTGTCCCAGGTTTGCACATTAGGATATGCGCTGACTGACTGCAGTCGCCTACTTGCTGACCTTCGACGATGTCCCTCTTTACACCAAGGAAATGACCGAAGTCGAAGTCAGCCGCGGAACGCTAGTTGGTGTTGGCCATCGGACATCGCTCGATTCTCACAAATGCACTTAGTAGGGCCTGCGGCTACGCTGGTTAACCGTTCCCGAACCACAGGTAGATTGGTAGCGCCAAATAGGCCGCTGCCAAACCCACCACCCAAATTACAACGGATGCCCGGAAAAATAGGGAATTCCAACGATATGCTCTATCACATAGTTCGGCTAATTCTGAATCGGCCGGGCACGCGCGGCCGGACCGAAACAGCAGCCAGCCGGTGAGTATCAACACGGCGCCGCTACCTGTGAACATCCACCCCTTGTACTGAGCCAGCGTTACCAGAAAAGGCAAGTTTGCAAAAAGCGAGGCTGATACGGCACCAAGCCCCAGAGACACGAGCAAGATTGGTAACGCACAGCAAATAAGTGTTGTGGAGGATGTAAACAGCACAAGCCAGGCCCATTTCCGCGGTGTCGTCGGTTCGGTCACGAGTCTCACCTTAGCTTTTGGTGCCTGGGTGGTCGGCATGATCCTCTGGGATGTCCCGCAATTCCTCATCGTCATACTCGTGCCCGGCAATCGAACACCTGGAAGTTTTCTCAAAAGATCGATACGTAAAGCCCTTATCGCGAAATAGCTGTTTCAGTTGCGCATCGGTGAACGCTACCCGGCTATCGGCGCAGACGAATATAGTGCCCGTTTCGAGGTCACTGCCGACCGCGTGGACACCTTCGATCTTCTTTAACGCGCGTTCAGACGTCGCCACACAAAATGGGCAGGTGATGCCGTCCACGCGAATATCGTATTGCACGTTATCTGCCAACGCCGCAGTGCCGGCTAATACAAAAGAAATTAAAAATGGAATCGTGCGCTTCATGGTTGCTGGTCCTTTAAAAGTTAATTCGAATGCTGGTAAGAATCGAGTAATCAGGCTCTAGGGCCGTACCGTTAAGATCGTTCACAATCGGAACCTTAACTCCAAGGTCGGCAATCCAACGCCGAGTGGCATACTGAAGGCCCGACGTCAAATACAGCTGGAATCCGCCGCTGTTCGGGTCCGTCACGCCGCCCAAGCGATTGTGTTTATAGTGGTTCGCACTGAGTTCGAGCACGCCGAAAACGAATGCGTTGGTATCCTTCGTCACTCTTCCAGGCGCTAAGCGATACTGAAAGGACGTGTCAAATCTCGTCGAATCTCCCCGCTCGAATCCATCTGCTTCACGGTTAAAGTCATACCTCAGTTGGGTGTCGAGTACCCATTGGGTACTGGCGAAAGTCGCGATTACTCCGCCGAAAACATCGACTGAACCATCACCGGTTTTGCCGTCTCGTCCCGTGGGTAATCTGGCCCCGGCATACGGCGCGATGCGGAGCGTGCGTCCTGGCCGGTCGGAGCGAAACACTTCATAGCGTGCGAACAGTGCGGCATCGCCAAGGCCAAATTCGGAAGCACTGACATCCCCAAATTCGCGATTGACGTTGATTATCGGCAGCACAGCAAAAAGTGCTAGCTTTGACGTTAGTCCGTAGCCCAACACTGTTCGGGATTCCAAGCGATCTACCTCGCGCCGTGTGCCAGCAATGTAGTCCGACGAATGGGTCATGACAAACTGCTGGCGAATAATAATCTCGTCTGCACTCAAAGGGAGCGCGGTGTTGGTAGCAATCGGTGCCGCCCAAGATGCCCCTGAGATTAATACGCACAGCATGGTAAGCGTAGTCGTTACACGACGCCGTTCGACGGCCACAAGGGAAGGCTCGTCGCAATTTCTGCTGGGTCTATACAAAAGAAGTGGATACATTAGCAACCTCAGTTACCTTGGTTTCTACAGAAAACTTAAGGACACACCTGTGGGTCCCGAATATCCATGTCGCTTGATCTTATTGCAAGTTCATCAGGAGCGGGTGAGCATTGCTGAATGACTCACCTCATTCAATTTCTATTCTCGCTCATTGTGTCGTCAGCTCGAACTCGCCTGTCTCTGCAGCTCGAAGTCGCCGCGCTTCGCCATCAGCTCTCAGTGTACCGGGTCGAACGCCGGAAGCCGCGGATCTCCTCGTCCGATAGGATGCTCTGGTCGCTTGTGTCGAAGTGGTGGTCCGGCTGGCGCAAAGCGTTGTACTTTGTTCAGCCTCGGACCGTGGTAGCGTGGCAGAATCGGCGAATTCGGGACTATTGGCGTGCGTTGAGCCAGCATGGACGACCCCGGCCGGCCAAAGATCGCCCTGGAGCTGCGACAGCTCATCAAGCGGATGTGGCAGGCCAACCCTACGTGGGGCTCACCCCGGATCGTCTCGGAACTCAAAATGCTGGGCATCGATGTCGCAAAATCCACCGTCGAGCGGTACAAACCCAGGCACCGCAAACCGCCCTCCCCGAGCTGGAGAACCTTTCTCGAGCAGCATGCTCACGAACTCGCCTCGATCGATTTTTTCGTCGTGCCTACGGCCACTTTGAAGGTCCTATTTGTATTGGTCGTCCTGGTTCACGATCGGCGCCGGATCGTCCATTTCAACGTCACGGAACATCCAACGGCTCAATGGACGGCGCAGCAGCTTACTGAGGCGTTTCCCTTCGATACCGCCCCGCGCTATCTGTTGCGAGATGGCGATGGAAGCTATGGCCGGCAAGTTCAGCGAAGAATTCGGTCTTTTGGTACGAAAGAAGTCATCACTGCGCCGGCGTCACCATGGCAGAATCCCTATGTCGAACGAGTGATCGGCAGTATCCGACGGGAGCTTCTGGATCACGTTGTCGTCCTTAACGAACAACACCTCAAACGGCTGCTTTCAGCTTATCTGGATTACTATCATCCCTGGCGAACGCATCGGTCACTCGCCGGCGATGCACCCGACCATCGGCCTGTACGTTCCGCCAAGCCGGCGCATGTCATCGACTTCCCGGCTGTTCACGGGCTCCA
>JACZVC010000063.1 GCA_022572885.1 Pseudomonadota bacterium
CCTACGATAATCCCAACGCCCCCCGCTAGCTCTGCGAGAGTCACGAGTGCAGCGACTGGGGTGGGAAGACCCATCATCTGGGCGAAACCTCCTAAGGCCATAGCTTTGCCAATGCCGTGGAAAATAAACACACTGGCGAGACCTATGCGCAATAACCAGTGAGCATGTGGTTTTAGGGAATCTAATGCGTCAAACATCTTCGATCCTCCTTATCCGTCTTTTGGCGGGTTTGGATTTATCATGTTATCTGTTAAGCATAGTCCAGAAGTGGGCGGGGCGCCTGCTACGAAGGGCGATTACTTCACCTAGAGATGTCCGCTTTGGGTCGTTTTAAGCCGTTCAAGCTTATTCTAGCCTAACGGCTGGTTTTGGGCGCAATGCGGACATTCAGAATGGATCTTTCCGGGGCCAGGCTCCGAACGTCCGGTTTCACCGAATGCGGTCATTCAATCCCGAGGAAACTGCCTATTTTGAAGGGCTGAAAACGGCCAAAAGCGGACGTCTAAAATTGCGTTTAAACGTTCTCTGATACCCGAAAGTGGCAGTCGATTAGATGAAAGATTTTATGTGGTCGATGTAATCCTGAGGCGCTTCAAGTTCTTTCGCACATCTTGCCATTTCATTGATGTAATCCCGGTCCGGTGCAGAATCAGGTATATCAAACGCTATGTAACAGAGCGCCGGTCTTGAACCTCCATCGGCAAGGCCTGCCATCACTGCGTAGGGAAAATAGGTGATCCCGAATACGTCATCTAATTCCTGATACAGACGCGAGATGTCCCGGTGTGAAATATGCGCGAGCCCGCCGTATGAAGCACTGGACTCATTCTTCGTCAGATTGACCCTCGGTCTGATCGTGAGTTCATAGCCGTCAAGTTTGGCAGGTATGGTCGCCTCGCACTGGATGTCATGATCTCGCAGCACACCGACACTCATAAACGTGCCGTAAAAGAATATCCACGCGTTGTCCATGTGAAATCACCCTCAACCAGCTAACGAGGTCTTGCCAGCAAATAAAGATCGAATCACCCTATGTCTGCTTTGGGTCGTTAGCGGACCTTTTGACCAATATTAGCTGAATGTCCGCTTCCGGGGGTAAAGCGGACGTTAAGACAGGTGAAAACCGCTGAATCTGAGGTCCGCTTTCGGCCGAGGCTGTGTAAAAAGAGCCTCGATTTCGCTTGCAATGGGACAGCGACCCACATCTGCGATGATTGGTCAGCGCCGAAGACTTCTGGTCCCACTTTGATCACGTGTCAATCGAAATGCAGATCACACTTACCACCGCTGCCCGAGATTTTGCGTTTTTACACAGCCTCGGCCAGAAGCGGTCGTTGGAAAAACGGCACGGAACTTCGAAATTCCGTCTCGGAACTGAATCTAGAGACCAGAAGATTCTGCGATAATGCGAAACCCTCAGACTGACGTGCAGTCGAAGGTAGTACTCATGCATCCGCCCCGTTCATACAGACCTAGAAAATTCTGCTGTACCTGGCCTGCGCCTGCCGTTCACCAGGGTGTAGCGACTCTCTTTCTTGGGCTATGTTTTACGGTCTCGGTGTCTTGGGCGGCGCCTATCGCTACTAACACTGCGCTTCCCTTGAGCGCGGACGAAATCATCGTTCGACAGCAGTTTGTAATGACGCGTTCGTCGGACCACATTTCTGGCACGCGACGCGAGGTAGATCGCTTCGAATCCCGAACGGTGTTGGGCTACGGACTAACTTCAAAGCTCGCACTTTTTGCTCTGCTGCCGATAATCAACGTCAATCGCGAATTCGGGGATCTCAGTGCTTCCGAATTTGGCCTTGGCGATGCCGCGCTGTTCGCACGCTATGAAGTGTTTCGCTCCGACCGGCCAGGACGCACGCTCCGCATCGCGCCGTATGCCGGGGTCAGATTACCCACGGGACGAGACGGCAAAACCGGTGATGGTTCAGTCGATGTGTTCGGCGGAGTGATCGCGACTTTCGCCAGTACCCAATGGGTACTCGACACCCAGCTGAGGTATGACTTTAACCGTGAAGCAGATGGATTCGAGCGCGGAGATTCCATAAGCTTTGAAAGCTCCTTCCAGTATCGCTTAGCGCCTGGAAGAGTGACGAAAGATACCAAGGGATTTGTTTTCGGTGTGCTCGAACTCAGTGCGAACCACTATGACCGCAATCGCTTGGGCGGCGTGACGGACCCGAACAGCGGCGGATTTCAGCTGTATCTGACGCCTGGCCTTCAGTATGCCACTCGGCGTTGGATTGCCGACCTTGGAGTCAAGGTTCCGATTGTGAACGATCTTAACGGAACGGCCTTAGAGCCTGATTACTCGATTTTGACCAGCATTCGAATTAACTTTTAAAGGAGCAGCAACCATGAAGCGCACGATTCCATTTTTAATTTCTTTTGTATTAGCCGGCACTGCGGCGTTGGCAGATACCGTTCAATACGACATTCGCGTGGACGGCATCACCTGCCCATTTTGTGTGGCGACATCGGAACGCGCGTTAAAGAAGATCGAGGGCGTTCAGTCGGTCGGAAGCAATCTCGAAACAGGCACCATATTCGTCTGTGCCGATAGCCAGGTAGCGCTCACCGATGCCCAGCTGAAACAGCTATTTCGCGATAAGGGCTTTACGTATCGATCCTTTGAGAAAACTTCCGGGTGTTCGATTGCCGGGCACGAGCGTGACGACGAGGAATTGCGGGACATTCCAGAGGATCATGCCGATCACTCGGGCGCCGAAGAAGAGTGTAAGGCCCATTGCCACTCCGGTGAGGATGTCCACCGGCGGCAGCAGGCCGGTGGACAGGCGGCTCGCCGTGTAGCTCGCCTCGAGGTAGCTCCGGTTCTTGCCGTCGAACAGCTCCAGGTTCCGGTCCTGCCGGTTCAGACTCTGCACGACCCGAACACCGGATATGTTCTCGTTGTAGGCGGCGTTCACGATGGAGGCCGACGTACGGACCCTCAGGAATGCCCGTCTCGCCAGGGGCTGCCAGAAGACCACGATCGCAACCAGTACCGGAAGCACGGCCATTGAGATCAGCCCCAGCTCCGCGTTCAGCAGAAGCACGGCGACCACGATGCCCACCAGGCTCAATATGTCTCCCAGCGTCGTCACCACCAGGGACATGAACTCCTGGACCTGGCCGACGTCTCCCTGGACCCGGGACATCACCCGTCCGACCTCGGTCTTGTCGTAAAAGGAGAGCGACTGGCGCTGCAGATGAGCGAACATGTCGCGGCGCAGGTCGTACAGGACTCGCTGGCTGACCCTGGTCATCACCACCTGCTGGTAATAGCTGCTTGCCCAGATGACCAGGGCGATCACACCGAAGAGCGCCACGATCCAGCCGAGGCCCTCCAGGTTCCCCTCGACTATGTAGTCGTCGATGGCGATCTTGGTGATCCACGGCACGGCCACTACCGCGCCGGTGTATATGAGCATCGTAACGATCGCGATGGCGGCGAGACCACGGTGCGGGAGGATGTACGCGGC
>JACZVC010000064.1 GCA_022572885.1 Pseudomonadota bacterium
AGTCGTGCACAATCACTCGGCGTGAAGGGTGATTTGTCGACATTCGATACCCACCTGCACGTACCCGCTGGTGCTGTTCCCAAAGATGGACCCTCAGCTGGTGCCGCCATGTTTACCGCACTGGCGTCGCTACATGCCGATCGCCCCGTCAACCGCGACGTCGCCATGACCGGGGAAATCAATCTGCGAGGACAAGTGTTGCCGATTGGGGGATTGGTGGAAAAAACCTTGGCGGCACTGAATGCCGGCATCAAGACGGTTTTAATTCCACGGGGCAATGAGAAAGACATTCCGACGCTGCCGGAAGAGGTACGCGCATCGCTCGAGCTTGTGGTTGTGGACACAGTCGACGACGTGTTAACGCGAGCGCTTTTGCAGTGATCGCCGATTGTATTTCGGTCACGCACTGTTTGCGACACGCGCCATTTTCCCGGTGCCGGCAGTACGGGCATTGCGTCTGCGATTCGCATCTTCGGGCGCGGCGCTGAACTCGCAGCAAGGAGTAATCAAATTGATAGAACTTTACTCGTGGTACACATCGAACGGACGAAAGGTTTCGATCGCCCTGGAAGAGCTCGGACTTCCGTATGAGGTCCACCCCATCGATATCACCCGCGGTGAGCAGACCGCTGTCGAATTCGTGCGCGTCAGTCCAAATGGGAAGATCCCTGCCATTGTGGACCAGGATGCTGGAGGAAGAACGCTGATGGAATCCGGAGCGATTCTGCTTTACTTAGCGGACAAGATGGGCCGGCTGATTTCCAAAGACGAGGATCAACGCTGGCGGACCATTGAGTGGCTAATGTGGCAGATGGGAGGCATTGGTCCGTTCCTTGGGCAGCATCTCCATTTCACCCATTACAAGCCGGACGTGTCCGACTACGCGAAAGAACGATATGCTAACGAAGCGCAGCGCTTGTATGGGGTTCTCGACCAGCGATTGGCGGACCGTGAATACCTGGCGGATGATTACTCTATTGCCGATATCGCGACATGGCCATGGATTGCCCGCCACAACTGGCAAAGAATCGATCTGAACGAATATCCACATGTCCGGCGGTGGTATGTTGCGATCGCGGAGCGACCAGCTGTCCAGAGGGGTTGGCGAGTGCCTGAGAATGATCAGGAGATCCCAATGCCTGTTATGGGCGACGAACTCTAAACTACATTCTGGACGAATGTTTGCTTCTGGCCGAAAGCGGAAGTCAGAATCCAGTATTTCCAGCGTTTTTAAGGTCCGCTGTATCCGATAGCGGCCATTGAACTGGTAGGATTGCGAGGGGCCGCTGACGACCCGAAGCAGCCCTTGCTCCGTGGCGACTAGCGGGTGTTATATTTCATACATGGCTAGGGATCTCGCAGAGTTGCAGGATGAGGTCATCGCTCGGGGTTATACGCACGACTTTGGCAGTAGCCACAAGTTGTTGCCGGAGATAATCACCAGCGATCTGCGCATCGTTGATTCCATTTCCTTTGATGGCGGCACCGACCCCGGCGATGACGTGACGATGTACCTGATTGAAGCCCCTAGCGAGAAGGGCTATCTGATCGTCTCGGACAGCTTTCATATCGACCCGATAAAGGCGGCCTTCATAGGCGCACTACTGGCTCAGAGTGGCGGATAACAGGTACGCAATTTGGTGGCTTTCAAGGAGCGGACAAGCGGTCTTTACGAAACCGTCCATTAAACCAGGGCAAAACCACCTGGCCGAAAGCGGTCATTTAATTGACATTAGTCAGTGCGCTTTCTCAGGCGCGGCTTTTCGCCGTCAGCTCGGCGATCTCCTGCTCCAGCTCGCGCGGGTAGTCCTGCAGGCCGGCCGGGCAGTCATCGGCGCCGCCCTCCAGAATCCAGTCGATCCCACGCAGTATGATCGCCGAGAACGGATCGAACAGATCCGCGCCGTGGCCGGCGGTGCCGCTAGCCAGATTCAGGAGGCTGCCGCGGTTGAGCAGATACAGACACCGGTCTTCCAGCTCATAACGCTCAATGTGTGGCCGCATGGGCGCGCGGGGATGCTGGTCGAGGTAGTCGACGTCGTATTCCCGATTGCCGTGACCGACATTGAACAGGACCGCCCCATCACGGACCTGCTGTAGTGCCGCCGGCCCGACAACATCGTTGAGCCCGGTTGCGGTGACAATCACGCTGCAGCGCTTCAACCCTTCTTCCAGCGTGACCGGCTGGCACCCGAAGTGCTGGGCCTCGAGTTGGCGCACCGGATCCGGATCGACCACCAAAACGATGGCTCCCATGCCCCGGGCGCGTTCAGCGACTCCCTGGCCTACAGGACCAAAGCCTATCACCAGGACTGACCTGCCGAACAGACCCATTCCGGTAATTTCGGTGAACACGGGCCACGTCGAGTCCCCGACATGGTAGCGGTTGTGCAGCCGGTCTTTAAGCGCGATGTCATTCCAATTAAAGATCGGAAAGGGAAGATCCAGACCCTGGAGACGGTGAATGCCGGTGGTGGTGGCCTCCAGCCCACCCATGACCTGCGCGCCTTTCGCGGCAAAGGCTTCGGCCAATTCTCCGCCCATGTCGCACAAGACATCTGCCGGCCCGGCGGCCAACTCCTCGAGGTTTTCCCGATATTCAGCCGTGGACATACCACTCTTGGCGAATACGTCGGCGCCTTGCTGAACCAGCCACGCGGCAACGCGATCATCGGTACTGTCCGGATTGCATGCTCCGACCCGCACCTGCGCTCCGGCCTGCAGTAACGGCAACACGCTGAGCATGCTGTCCGGTAGCACATGGGCCCAAAACACCACGGTGCGTCCTGAATAATCCCGGCCGGCGATTGTGCGGCAATAGTGCGCCGTGACTGGCCGGATGACCGACAACCAGGCGCGTTCCTCTTCGGAGATCGCACTGGCAAGCGTAATATCCAGGATGCGACTCATTACCAAAAACCCCGGTTCTGCTGTACTGCCCCTATACTAGTGAATCGACTCCGGTTTCGGAACAGGACGGCATGGACAGATCATTGCATTGCTGGAACTGACTGATGGTCGGGGGAACGTCGGCCCTGCACCCGCAGCGCTAAGACGCATGTGACGAACGCGCCATATCACCCAACAACCAAAACAGCCGACCGCTGGAAGCGGCGGCTGATTTGTCTCGTCCGTTAATATTGATCCCCGAACGACCGCTTCTGGCCGTTAGCGGCCCTTCGATTCTGCCCATTTTCGGGTATCTGAACGTCCGCTTTCGGGAAAAGCAGACATTCAGATTTCGACCTGATTGGATAGTGCCTGTGCGGTCGGATTTGAGTCATTACACCTAGCCGCCTGCTGTGCGTCCAAAAAAACCATACGTAAGTCTGAGAAATTAGGGGTTTGCGGCGGTTAAGTGCGGTTTTTATTGGA
>JACZVC010000065.1 GCA_022572885.1 Pseudomonadota bacterium
TGGAAGGCCGGGAACATGGTGTCGGCGATTTGCATGACCAGCCAGGCTGTGACCACGTAGACCGCTGCAACCTTGAACACGTTGCGCCGGCTTAACTCTTGAATGAAACCCGATAGTGAAGACATCAGAACTCCCCGCCCGAAGAATAGCAGGTGAATCCGCTGGATGCCCTGATAACAACTCCAGGAATCTTATCCTGTGCCGTGTATGAGTTCTCTGCGACTCAGGCCAGGAACGGATACCTGCTCTTCAATTGCGAGTCCAGGCCATAGACGTGCCCTGCTTTCATCAGGGCGAGGACCAGCAGGATGCTCATCCACACCACGTCGTGGTTCATCGCGCCGAAAAAGCCCAGGCCTTTGGCAAACCAGAAATTGATGACCAGGAACACACCAACATAAGCGGAGTAACGCGTTGCCAGGCCAAGGATCAGTCCGATTCCGAGCGCGGTTTCTCCGCAGGCGATGAGGTATGAAAACAGCCCGGCATTGGGCAGGACCACCGAGTCGATAAAGGCACGATAGAAGCCAAAGGTATTTTCCTGCGCGTTCAAAAACCCGGACATGCCATCGGCAAACCCTCCGCCGCGCTGTAACTTGCCATAGCCGTAGATCAGGAAAAAAACACCTGTATAGACGCGGAGAACCGCGAGAGGCCAGTGCGCCTTGTTGCCGACAAAGCCTGAAAGGTTTCCGTCAGTCATGATTTATTCCTTGTCTGTGGGGAAATCGCTGGATCGGAAGATAGGACAACGCCGCGGACAAGTGGTTTAATCGCACTCGAAATCGTCATCGGCCAGCGGGCGGCAAAGATCGGGCCAGCCGTGTTTGCGCCAGTAGGCTTCGATGCCTGTCTGCTGCAGGTAATCCTTGAATTGGTCAGACTTGCGGTACTCGGCCAGGATCGGGTGCCAGACGCGGTTTCCGGATGCCGGAAATTCAACAAAAGATCTAGTGGCTGTATCGAAATCACCCGTTGCGGCAAACAGGAGCGCACCACCTTGGTAGGCCCACTCGATGTCTGGCTTCAAGATTTCGAGTTGCTTCCAGAATCTGTCGATCAGGCGCTGGCGTTCATCGGCGTCATTTTGTTCTTCGAATATTGGCATCAGGTATTGCAGTATTTCATACCCTCCGAAATGGTAGATAGCCGCCAGTCGCGCACCGTGGAAATCGCCAGTCATGACATCGAGCAAGAACACATTCAGGGAAATTTTACGACCTCTTTCCAGCGCCTTGTCCAGGTAAAAATAAGCCTCCTCATTTTTCCCCAGGGCGGTCAAGGCGAAGCCCA
Source organism: Pseudomonadota bacterium (assembly GCA_022572885.1). Classification (NCBI taxonomy): domain Bacteria; kingdom Pseudomonadati; phylum Pseudomonadota; species Pseudomonadota bacterium. Next base: position 1,294 of record JACZVC010000065.1, read on the forward strand.
GGTGATCGCTGTTGATACCGGTGTCGGGGTCAATACGATAGGCTTCCTGGTAATATTTTATCGACTCATCAAGATAACCCAGCTTGGTCAATAGCATCCCTTTCCACATCCAGCCCGTGGATTCGCGAGGGTCCAGTTCGATCGCCGTATCCAGTTCGCGCAGAGAATCCTCATACTCGTAGGCGTGTGAGTGATGAAGCCCCAGTACCGCGTGCGGCATGGAAAGAGAAGCATCCAGTTCGAGGGCTCTTTTAGCCGCTTGCATGGCCTTGGGTCTGCCCTCTGCATGAGTTATCTCCGGGTATCCTTCCGGTGTCGGGTAGGCGGGAATCACCGTGTAAGTTGCCGCGAGGCCTTCATAGGCACGCGCAAAACCTGGATCGCGCGCGATCGCCTGTTGATAGATTTCCAGGCTTTGGCGCAACGCCAGCGGATCGCGCGAAAAAAACAATTCACGCGCTTTCAGATAGGACGTGTAAGCGTCTACGTTGGCTGTCGGCACAGACGTGGTTGCAACTTTCCTGATATCGACACCCAGGGTCTCGCGGAGCGCATCGACGATGGAGCCGGATATTTCATCCTGGATCGCGAAGATGCTGGTCAGTTTCCGGTCGTAGGTTTCCGACCACAGGTGGCGGTCGGTCTTGGCGTCGATCAACTGGGCGGTTATACGGATGTTGTCACGTTCTTTACGGACCGAGCCTTCGAGTATGTGATCGACGCCGAGATCGCGGGCGATTTCATAGAGACTCAGATCCTGTCCTTTGTAGGCGAACGCCGAGGTGCGTGAGGCAACCGACAAACCATCGACGCGAACGAGCTGGTTTAGAATTTCCTCCGAAATTCCATCTGAAAAATAATCCTGTTCGGGATCGGAGGACATGTTGACGAAGGGCAGGACGGCGATGGATACGGCCTGGTCCTGTGCTTGTGACGACGCGCTTCTGGTTTCTGCAAACTGGTCTGGTTGTTGCCCGGCAAAACGATCGACCAGCAGGAACACGACGGCAATCGCGATCGCGGCGCCAATCATGCGATCCAGTTTTCGACCGGTGTGTTGGGAAATCGACTCGCTACGATCGACTTCGTGCTCGCGTTTGAGACCCCCGGGTGTAATTTCGAATGCCCAGGCAAAAAACAAGGCAATGGGAAAGCCGATCGCCAGCACCAAAAAAATGATCTTCATGACCCATTCGGGTGCGCCGACGTTATCGATGACCAGGTCGGTGATTTGCGCCAGCAGCCAGGCCATGACCACGTAGGCGAAACCCACTCGGAATACATTGCGGCGTTTGAGTTCAGTGAAGAGGTTAGCCATTATCTAATCGCACTCGAAATCGTCATCGCCTACCGGCCGGCAAAGATCGGGCCAGCCGTGTTTGCGCCAGTAGGTGTCCATTTGTGTTTGCCGAACATAATCCTGGAACTGCTCCGAGGCGCGATACTCAGCCAGCGCCGGGTTCCAGACGTGTAATCTATAGC
>JACZVC010000066.1 GCA_022572885.1 Pseudomonadota bacterium
CACGGGGGTAAAGCGGACGTTCATGCGAGTGCTACCTTCCTGGTTTTTAGCGACGATTGTTCGGCTTCCGGGCCAGACATTGGATTTAATCAACTGGCCCCCATAATCTGTCGGAGGCTGCCTATTATGAGACAGAGCGCTTTGGCAATTACCTGTATAGAGAAAAACGATGAGATATCCAGTAATCAAACCACCGACAAGACAAGAGCAAGCGTTGATACGTCGGAAAATCAAGGAAGTAGTGAAGGAACAGGGCGGATTGAGGCCTGCCGCCCGACATTTAAAAATCAAGAGTAGCTATCTAGGATCACTTTTGGATGGCACCAAGAAAAACCCGGGCGATTGGTATCTTCGCAAACTCGGCTTGCGTCGAGTCACTTACATTGAGGAAATCTGACAGGCCGCTTTTCCCGAAAGCGGACATTAAAACTTCAGAAATTGGGTGAAATTAGGGTCCGCTTTCGGCCACAACCGGTCATTGAGGGCGGCCAATTTAACGAAAAATCCACCGGTTCGAAGATGATGTGAGTCGTGCCATCACGATACGGGGTTTTCAGCTCATAGCGAACCTTGCCCTGGTTGGTCAGTGACAGACGCTGTTCAGCAATGGCCGGTCGGGTGACATAGCGGCACAACCGTTCTAGCTTGTCACGCTGATCGGCTTTGGCCGCCACACCGGCGTGCAGGGAAAATCGGGCCACCGTTCCGACCGTCGGGGTGTCATCGGCATCGCGTTCATCCGGCAGCGTTTGCAAGGTGAATACCTTACGGCCTTGTTGGGGACCCACCGCAATGCGGTAAGTAATGGAATGCCCTCGCAGTTGATCCATCGGGTCTTCATCCAAACCTTCCAGCGCCAGATAACTGTGCTCGGCATCTCGCTCCAGTAATCCCTGGCGCTCCAGGTAGCGGGCCAGACGGTGCGCGATGGTGTGGGTGAGTTGCGTGAGCTCAGCGCTGGTCGGTGCTTTCACCCGGCGAAACCGGGCAGATGAACCGGTTGCGCCCACGTAGACGCCATCAAGAAACAACATATGAAAATGGATGTTCAGATTTAACGCACTGCCAAAACGCTGAATCAGCGTGACTGCACCGGTGTGGGCCGTTGAATTCTTATAGCTTGCTTTGTGGCTAAGGTGTGTCGCGATCGTGCGGTAAACAATGCCCAGCGCCTTGCCCATGATCTTCGGCTGGCTGGCAAACAGAAACCGCAGCGGAAAGGGTACGCTGAGCACCCATTGACGCATGGATTGGTGCGGTAACACTTCATCCACCAGCAAGGCGGCACTTTCGATCATACGGCGTGCGCCGCAGCTCGGACAAAAACCTCGGCGTTTGCAACTGAAGGCGACCAGATGCTCCGCATGACAAGACTCGCATTGCACGCGAAGAAAACCATGTTCGAGACGGCCGCATCTTAGAAACTCATCGAACTCCCGACGAACGTAGTCCGGCAGTACTCTGCCCTCGGACGCCCACTGCATCTCGAAGTCGGGATAGTATTGTTCGATAAGCCGATAGAGAAGCGTTTGCTCCGGACGGTGACGTTTGAAACAAACCGATCCCTCGCCGGCATCCAGGCCAGCCAACAGCTGCAACATAATCGCGTCCTTGCAATGCGGCGTCTGGCGAAGTTATCAGACGCGAGTCAGAATGCGCCATCTTCGAATCTGGCGTATGGGCGCGTATGCGAACAGAAGATCAACGTCATCGGAGCTACGGAATGCGAACACCATTCGGCAGCTGCGATTCCATCACGGTGAAATGACGCAGAAAGAGCTCGCGAAATTCGTCGGCGTGAGCCGTCAGACAATCTGTGCAATCGAGCGCGGCAAATACTCACCCTCACTGGAAGTGGCATTCAGGATCGCTAACATCCTCTGTACGTCGATAGAAGACGTGTTCTCCTACGAACCCGATATCGAAGGTGAACACGAATTGGCGGACGGAATAATCGTGGAAGTGTCGTGGGATGGGGACGATGACAATGGTGGGGATTAGCGATATGCCGCGTCACTACCGGCAGCGAAGCGGCTGTAGTGACGCGGCGCTCTGAACCAGCAAATAACAGCATTCTGGCGGGATTCTGCAAGTTCTCGGTGAGTGACGTGGAATCGAATACACGTTCTTGCCTTGATGCGAAAGGACCTTCCCGCACATGATCGGATGCCTGCGGATTGATGCAGATATCGCCCTGCTCAAACCTGCAGGGCTTATCTATAGACAGGGAATGTCTTTTGTATTAGCGTGGTCTGCATTATCCGCCACCGCTTCGGAATAGCGGTACCCGGCAGGAGTTTCCTGCCCGAAGTCGAGGCCTGATCAACAGGCTGGTCGGCTTAGGACGCTTA